>CAZJXY010000014.1:0-19384 GCA_964549925.1 uncultured Bdellovibrionales bacterium
AGCCGTAGTTCCGGGCCTTCTCTATCGGAATTTGTTGGTTTGTGTAGGAGTGCTTCTTCGCGAGCGAACGTCCCTTAAAGCATTTAGGCAGCTTTATCAATTACTCCCCAGAGCTTTAGCCCTGAGACGGGCATTTTTACTGAAGCGCCGGGCGTCGGCTGTTCAGATATCTAGATTATTCAAATAGTTGATGAAAATCGCTCAAATAGTTCACTAAGAATCAACTTGCTGGCATAAGTATAAGCAATGAGTGGCTTTAATGCTGGGTCGCCCCGCAATAGTGAACGGATTGAATCGATGCCCGAGTCTCTAGATCTTCGGCTAGGCGAAGTGTGTGCTCCGTTGCAGTTGCCGGGTTTAGAAAAGGCGATCTCCTCCGAATTAGTAAGTTCTACTGAAGATTTGAGGCGACAACTTAAGCTTGCTTTGAATTTAGACCCCCGAACCGAGAAGCGGGCGATGCTTGAAGCCGCCTGGAGGTTTGCCAGAACCGCGGCAAGTGAGAAGGCGAGAGATCTTGGTGTTAAGCTTTGTAAAGAGCTTGACCCCGACGGAATATTTACTCACACCGACTTTGAACACCATCTTGCCAAGTTACTTGGCCCAAATAAATCGCTACAGGCCCGTGTGTATCACCTATTTGATCGTTTTGCCGATAAAGATACCGTTAGTATGAGAGCTTTAGCACTCGAACAGCTAGAAGATATCCTTGGAGGACAGGTAACATCAGACAATAAGAGAACAGCGGCAGCCTTAGGAGCCTTGATATATGGGCAGGGAGAGTTGAACCGATCTTTCCCGGAATATCAGGATAGAATTGAGCTTTTAATTTGCCAAACTACTCGCGAAGATCTCAAGGAAGCCTTGGTTGAGTTGCGGAGACGGGAGATAAATCAAAATATGGATTCTGATCAGCCTCACATACAAATGAGGCGACCAAGTAGTATAGGCAGTGCCTTGGTTGGAATGGGATTGCTCGAAACCCTAGCCAATGACGCGGGGCTGGCGAACTTGCTCCCCCACAGTGCTGATTGCAGTCCTTCAAACAAAAACTCGGTAGAGTCTAAAATTAAGATTACCGGAGCTATAGAGAGCCAGAGCCAGTCGAATCCGAAGGTCGTGGAGCGTTGTAGAGAATTGAGGGCCAGGTTCGTTAGTGATTGGCTCATGGCAGGAGAAATTAGATTTATTGCTGAATTAAAGCAGCTAATGTTTCCTTGTGACTCCCCGCTTTTAGTACATCCAACCGAGCGTCTGGCTAGAGTAGAGGATCTGATACAAAGAACCGAAACATACGCGGTAGCTCGAATGGGCATGTATTTAAGAGAGGAGATCCTGCCTAAGGAACATCCGCGATTTTCTCTTAAGTTTCCGGGGAACATCGAAACAATTTTATTTACTGACAACCAGGGGAGATGGAATACTGAACTCACGCCCAAACGTAAGATGGAACTAATTCGTTGTTTCATTAATGAGCAATCCGAACCCTTCACAAGAACGCTAGGACGACAATTACAACTCCAGTTGATAGACGTCTATCAGTCTGGATTTGCGCCGGAAAAGCAGGCGCTGGCGGAAGTAGTATTAGGCGCCGAGGCCAAATACATACCGTTCAATCAAGCCCGACAGGCACTAGGATATATTGGCTCTAACTCCAACAACGCAAATGTTAAGAGAATGTGCAATCAGCTTAGCGAGGATCTGGATCGCGAAGAAAAGACGGTTTTGGGGAACCTACGCCGCTCTCTGTTAGTAAGAGCGATTCATCGATGGTTGAATCGAGATTGATTAATTCAGCCTCAAGTTCGGACCTTAGCTCTGCTTTTGATCTGACGAACAATTCAGCATCACTACGCAGTAAGGCGTTTAGGAGTTGAGCGGCACTACGATTTAGAGTCGGGTGTATCCATGCCGGTGCAATCTCAACTAAAGGGAGAAGTACGAAGTCTCGCTCATGCATTCTGAGATGAGGGATGCTGAGCTGCTCACTGTAGAGAACTATCTCTGCGTAGCTTACAATATCTAAATCTATCATACGCGGACCCCAGACCTCTTTGGTAGTGCGGTTCAATCCGAGTTCAACCTCAATATCTGATACTATTTCTAACAGGCGTAGTGGAGACAGATCGGTATCTAATGCGACAACGGCATTAAGATACTCAGGCTGAGTGACTTTCCTGCCGGGAGCGTTTAGAGGGGAGGTTTTATAAAAAGATGAGATTGCAACTATACTTCCAGCACGTCGATCGAGCAGTTTAATTGCGCCGCGAAAGGTGCGTTTTGGATCGCCTAAGTTAGCACCAAGTGCAATGTGGCATAGTGGCATTGGTACGTTATACCAGGGATGTCGGAATTAGGCGAGTAAGATATAGTTAGCTTGTAAATCCCAGTACTCTCAAGAATCGCCAGGCCTGGAAACTTTTGGAGGCTCTAGTTAGTGGCTGATTCCTCATCTGATGAGAATTCGACGCGATTTCCGGCCTGCTCCTCTTGAGTTAGGAGTTTTATTGCCTGTTCCTCCGCTTCTGTAAGACTTCGGGTTGGCCGAATTGCAATCTTTTTTGGATCGCTTCCATTTGAAATCAGCATGAAATAATTAGTTGCGCAGACTACTTGCCTTGAGCCGTTACGCCAAAAGCGTCCGATCATCTTTCCTGTCTTCCAAGCATTTAGTAGATCGTTAAACTCTCGATCTTCAACGGTAATAATCTGCATCGCCCTTACCAATTCAAATCAGATAGTTGTGTTTAGCCCTTACTATTTATAACTATCGACAGGAATATAGCGGAGCTTTAGATTTACGACCTACTTTCTGAGTAAGTTCAATAGTTTAGATAGTGAAAATCGAGGTTCCAAGTTATAGAAGGGGATACTACCTTTAAACGCGCTTAACGCCAATGATTCCGCGTCAATACCGCACACCACATGAAAGTCCTCAGCTCCGATTAATTCCCTCCCGATCACGGCGTTAAGCTGGGCGTGCGTTTCCTCTACTATCGCCTTCGGCGGTCGATTCTTCGGTGGCTTTAAGAGTACTCCGATTCGAAGACCATGAAGTGGTTTTCCATCAGCTGATTCGCCGAGTGAGCGCAAGAGCCAAATTTTACTTATCAAATTGTTGCTTAAAGCAAATTGCTTGAGCGATTCCTTAAGAGACACGAATTCGCTCTCCCCAACAGTCTGAACAGTTAACTCTATTCTTGGTAGTGGATCGCTTTCATCTAGGACCGCTTGAATTCCGTTTTCTCCGTCTTTTAACTGCTTAAGTTCCCAAGGTGAAAACTCCTTGTTAAACTCCGAACCGGGATTAACGGCAACCCACCAATCCTCAGGAATTATACCAATTACTTCCCCCAAGCTCAGATTTCTGTGTTTCAACGGCAGGGAGGACCACAAACTCATAGCCTCTGCGTCAGAGAACACTGGTACAAAAATCTTACCGTCACCCTGAAGCGCCATGACATCTAAAAGCGGATTGGGATAGCGCGCCATCTCTTTGATAACAACTTCTTGCTCACGCGTTGGGACGATCAAGGCACGCTTTAAGGCCGCTTCTAGGAAATTCCTAGCTGCCTGGACGTCACCCAGAGCGGCATCTTTGAGTAAGTCGGAGAGTTGAACCGGCATTACCCTTTACTATTTTTTGAATTTAATTCCTTCAAGATATCGTCAGTAATGTCTAGTGTCGCTGAACCGTAAAGAATGGCTGATGGTTGGTTATCGCTATGTTCAAGCACGAGACTTAGAGAATTCTTCTTGGAGTACTCTTCGATTACTTTAGAAGCCTTGGTGACAAGCTCTTTAGTGCTTCTTAAGTAGTCGTTCTTTAGATCAGTTTCACTATCTTTAACCAAGCGGGCAAGGTCGCGAGCTTTGCTCCGATACTCATCAGCTTCCTTCGAATCCTCTTTTACCTTTTTATCGGACAACTTCTTTTCCAAATCTCTTAAGGCCGCTTTCTTGGTATCCAACTCCTTGCGCTTAGCCTCAGACTTAGCTTGAAGAGCTTCGCGCTTTGCCTTGCCAGCAGAGGACTCGTTGATGATTCGATTCATGTCGACACTGGCGACCCTAAATTCCTCAGCCTGAGTGACATTAACGGCGAGCAGTAGTACAATACCTAAGGCGATCGCGATCTTTTGCATAATCCACATCCTGAAATAAAAAGAAGCTGAACCCAATTATGGTAGAGGACGCCTGAATTATCAAGCCAGGGGTTAGTAATTTACTTAAGTAAGTAGCAATACGATGATTAAACTACCTCAAATCGTTGCGCACCGTGGCGCAAGAAATGAGTTCCCCGAGAATACCAGCGCCTCAATAGAAGCCGCCCTTTCAATTGCCGGCGTCTCCGGGGTGGAGTTCGATGTCGAGCTCGCCGATCTACCGCTAGTCTTACATCAAGAGACGGTCATTCCCTCGGATGATTTTACTAGAATTACCCCGGCGGAGCGAAATTATACCTCTAGGAATTGGGTGTCCCAGTATAAGGCCGATCAAATTCATAACCTGGATGCAGGCAGCTGGTTTGATCAAAAATTCTCGTTCCTGCGCATTCCCTACTTAAGTGAGATTCTCGCGCTTAATTGGCAAGATCGTGTCGCTCATGTCGAACTAAAAGATCCAACTTTTTGGAATCAGCCCGATCAAAATTGGCCGGTGAAAATGGTAGACGCGGTCTTTGGTCAGATCAAACCTTTCTCCAAATTAAATAGAGTTTCCATTTTGTCATTCAATCCGGCGATATTGAGAGAAGTTAAGAGCCGTGATTCAATGCTGCCACTTACTTTTTTAATCTGGACCGAATGGCGCGATAAAGAGATGGAGGCGATTACTCTTGCGCGAGAAATTGGAGCCACTACCTTAAGCGTTCCGGATGTTCTTGCACTAGATTCAAAGAAGTGGGTTGAGTTATGTCATAAAAATGAATTGAAACTGTCGGTTTATCCAGTCTCACCTGTGCGAGGCGAACCTGAATACGTGCACTGGACCGTCGAATCACAGCTTTTTAAGTGGAAGAGACTAGTTGAACTGCAGATCGATCTCCTAATTACTGATTTCCCACGGGAAACTGTAAAGTACCTTAGTAATATCGTTCAGGCATAACGATTATAGCACTCGACAATCTTATCAGAAGCAAACAGGATCTCCTCCTTTGTATTGAATCGTCCAACGCCGATTCGCACACTACATTTCAGCAAATCCGGGTCGACGCCTAAGGCTTTTAGAACGTAAGATCCGGACGCGTCTCCGCTTGTGCAGGCAGAACTGCTAGACATCGCCACTGACGAGGCAAGTTTGGAAAGCAGAGTGCTGGATGGCAGCTTTGGTATAGCGATATTTAAATTTCCAACAATACGGTTCTTCGGTTCTCCATGTAACACAATCGCCGGTATTTTGTTTTTGAGAGTAGTGAATAATAAGTCAGTGAGCCCAGAAATGCGTTCTCGATCTTGAATGATCTCTTCTTTAACAATTCGACAAGCCTCGCCGAACCCCACAATTCCAGGTACGTTTAACGTGCCGGACCTTATGCCGCGCTCGTGTCCTCCACCGAAAAGAAGCGGCGCAACGCGGCTAGCTAAACTCTGATCGATGAAAAGAGCCCCAACTCCCTTTGGTCCATAGATTTTGTGCGCGGAAAATGACGCAAGTCTAACTCCCAGGCCTTTAAAATTTGCCTCGACCTTGCCGATCATTTGGGTAAGATCAAAGTGACAAGGCGTATTTGATTTCGCTGCAAGTTCCGTAATCTGGGCGATATCCTGTATAGTTCCTATTTCGTTTTGAGCTCCGATGATCGAAACTAAATCCGCCTCGTAAAGGCACAGTTTCTTCAAAGTATCAAAACTCACCACACCTTTGGAATTGACCGGCAAAAATTCTATACTCGTTCCATGAGCTTTGAGCTGTTCGCAAGTATCTAACGTGGCCTTGTGTTCGATCTTTGTGGTGAAAATGCGCGTAGGCTTTGGCGTAAAACCAAGGAGAGCCAAGTTAATTGATTCTGTTGCACCGCTCGTAAAATATATCTCTTCCGGACGTACGCCAACCAGAGCAGCGACATGCTCTCGAGCCATCTTTACACATTCCTCAGCCTCCCAGCCGAAAACGTGAGAACTGCTAGCCGGATTTCCAAAAAATCGAGTTAAAGCTTGTTGCATCAGCGCTGTTACTCTTGGGTCCGGGGGCGTTGTGGCATTATTGTCTAGATAGACTCGCATAGGATCAATCTACCTATTATCGCTTCTGATGTCATCTGCAGATAAAGCGCTTACAGGTCCCTCAGTTCGACCGGAATTCCGCCGGGGATCTGTGGCAGTTTTTGGTTGAGCAGTTCCACCACATTTCTAAATACACGCCGCGCTTCGAAGGAAATGCTTCCCTCATCCCCACAATCAGCGTATAGCGCCACCGGGGTCTCGTGATCGGCGTCGATTGGAGATAATGCAAAAGACTTACTTCCGAAGGGAGAGTTCGGACTGCTTTGATTTCCGAAGGATTGAACCTTAGAAAAGCATGACCTTAACGGTGAAAGCGGATCGGTAATTGAGATTCGTTGCCCATTGCCGATTGGACCTCGAGACGCAACAACCAGGGCACTGTTTCTATCTTTTGAGACTACAATTAAGGCCGTACGACGAAACGGGCCATGATCTACCAGCTTAGCAAGAATGTCCGTAAGAAGATCTTCACTCCGATTATAGGTATCAAAACCTTGCACTAAGTTATCAAGAAATTGATTAGCACCTTTCGTTCGCATCTGAGGAGGGGCAACTATTTGAGCGACTTCGGTGCGGGGGGTGCTCTTTACGCCACTCTTACTAGGCTTAAGTTGGAAGGCGTCAACATCACTTTCAAGTCTCTCTGAAACCGTCCGAATTACGGTCTCCTCTTCCACCTCTTCGAGTGGCTCCTGCTCAAATGAAGCTGGCTGGACCTTCTCATTTTTCACTTCCGGATTGGGAGCGAGCTTGGGCTTGGTTCCTACAGAGCTGAGCAGGCTCTGGATATCATTTTCAAGTTGATCTTCTTCGTCGCTTCTGTCGCGCGACTCTTTTGGCTCGTTGACCAAGGCAGTTGCTTCGCTAGCGTTCAGTTCCTCACGCTTTCGTCGCTCCTCTTCCATCCGGACAGCGAAGAGGAATTCAGAGACGCGTTCGTATACCTTTAAATATTGAGATTCGGAGAATTGTAGTAAACGAATCGGACTCGATGAAGGAATCTTTCGGCCCGGAGCAAGCTTCTCCCAGCGATTGAGGTCGAAAGCGTCTACCATCTCCCCGGCAGCTGAGCATATCGGGCGCATAATCGCGCGATCTGGTTTCTTGGTGAAGGCCTCATGATCGAGAGCAAATAGAATGTCCTCAGGAATACCGTTACGCCTCAAGAAGCCGACATTCACACGCTCGACGTCAAATTTGAAATCTTGATTCAGTCGGTAATTTAGACTTCCTCTCGAAAACTCCTCTGCCAGACTTACGTAGCGATCTTGGAGATAGGCAACAGCAACCATCTCCCCAACAAACATCATAAGACCGGCCGTCTGACAATCGTCACTCAATGTACGATTGTTTACTTCTGAGAGAATTTTAGATACCAGCGAGGCTCGCTTGCATCGACTTCGATGGATTTGAAACCAGTGCAAAACGTCTTCGCTGTTGATTGGTGGACGTTCTTGCAATTTTTCGAGAGTATCCACAACCACGTCTGACCCCAGTCTTTGTATAGCAAATTTGGTGGTTGTAATCGGAGGGCGACCACCGGAGAAATACATCGCATTCGCGACTCGAAGAAGTTCGAGAACGATTGCTGGATCCTGCGCCGAGATAGCAGCTAACTCTTCAACGCGTGCGTTTTTGTTTCCAGCGAGGCGTCTTGCCTCATTCCACACCCGAGTGTCGACAGGCAGTAAAATGTTTAATGGACCACCGCCAGTTTTCGGACCCGATTCCTGTTTTGCGTCTCCTTCTTGAGAGAGCTCTAACTGTTCCTGATCTTCTGGAAAATCGTCTGCCATACTTGAATCTAAACCCCAGGAGTCTGGAGCATCACCCCTTGGATCTATAAATCGACATTTTTTGAGACTCGCTAAAGCGTAATAAGTTTCTAGAATGATTGAAGATTATCCATATTTTTCATGCTAAGTTATTAATCTTATAGAGAAAAATAAAAGACTACCAAAGTGGCATAGCGTAAAAGTATTCTCGTCCCTCGATATCAAATCTGAAAGGAATCAGTTTATGCGCACAGAGAAAGACTCGATGGGAACAATGGAAGTTCCAGATGATGCTTTGTACGGAGCGTCAACACAACGAGCTGTTCTAAATTTTAATGTCAGCTCACTTCGCTTTTCAAAGCAATTTATCTCGGCTGTCGGAGTAATCAAGAAAGCCGCTGCCCTTGCGAATCACTCGCTTGATTTGCTTCCGCAGAAACAAGCAGAAGCTATCGTCAAGGCTGCTGAAAAAGTGATTAACGCCGAGTTATACTCTCAGTTTGTGATCGACATTTTTCAAACTGGTTCTGGAACCTCAACTAATATGAATGCTAATGAGGTTATCGCAAATTATGCGACCGAGCTTCTAGGGGGGAAACGCGGGGACCGGAATGCCGTGCATCCAAATGACCACGTCAATATGTCTCAATCTTCAAATGACGTGATTCCAAGCGCGATTCATGTAGCTGCTTATGAGGCAGTAAAAGTTACTCTGATTCCCGGGTTAGAAAAACTCGAGAAGGCGCTCTTGGCTAAATCCAAAGAGTTCAGCGGCGTAATTAAGTCTGGGAGAACTCATCTCCAAGATGCCACCCCAATTACTTTAGGGCAGGAATTTAGTGGTTACGCAGCTCAAATAAATTACGGAATTTTGCGCATAAAATCGGCTTCGGAGCGGATTTTGGAGCTGGCCTTGGGTGGCACGGCCGTAGGAACAGGGCTAAATACTCACCCCAAGTTTCCCTCTCGGGCGATTGAGGAAATTAACAAAATCACCGGATCTAAGTATAGAGAGGCCTCCAACCATTTCGAGGCGCAAGGATCTCGGGATGCGGCTGTGGAATTGTCCGGCCAGATGAAGACGGTGGCTTGTTCTTTGATGAAGATCGCAAATGACCTTCGTTGGCTTGCCGCCGGTCCGCGCTGCAGTCTTTTTGAAATTCAACTACCAGAGATACAACCTGGCTCAAGCATAATGCCGGCAAAAGTAAATCCTGTGGTGTGCGAGTCGGTCATGATGGTTGCAGCGCATGTCATAGGCAACGATTCATGTATCACCACTGCCGGCCAGCATGGCAACTTCGAGCTAAATGTCATGCTCCCTGTTATTGCTTATAATTTACTTGAGTCTGTTGAATTGCTGGGGAAAGTTAGCGTTAATTTCGTAGACAAGTGCATCAGTGGGATAAAAGCTAATGAAGACCGCTGCCGGGAATATGCGGAGATGAGTCTGGCAACATGTACCTCTTTGGCCAGAGTGATTGGCTACGATAAGGCTGCTGACCTTGCAAAACGAGCTTACAAGGAGGGAAAAACCGTTCGCCAAGTAGCTTTGGAGACAAAAGCTTTACCGGAGGCTGAGTTGAATCGGGTGCTTGATCTGATGGCGATGACTAAGCCTGGGCTGTAATTTGTTGTAATCATTTGGTAAAATCACCCTGACTTTGGGTCAATTTGCTCATGAAGCAGAGCTAGGTAGCCGATTACTCATAGTAATACTCGTGCTATAATCCTACCTGTACTCTTTTAGGTGTTTATCGTTAAGGCCGGTTTTGAAAGAGGTAATTAAGATCCTGGTTGAAGCTTTGCGAGAGTTACTAAATCCGAAGCTTCCCGTACCTGTCAAAGTTAGGCCGAAGCGCTAGCGCACCTTAGATTGTTCAATCATTAAAACGTGGTTGCTCATACCCTAACGACATTGCAGCGATGAACGTAGCTTTTAACTTTTCGGATCGGGAGCGTCACCCCTTTGGCGGGTGTGGTCGTTTGCTTGAGCAGTACCAGACTGTGGGAGCAGCGTTACTCGGGGTTGAAAGGAATATAGGCGGAGTGCGCTCACTTCTCGATCCGTTGATATCGGCTGTTAATTTGATGAGTGGCGGTGTGTCTTTCTCAAAGATTGTTATCTCTAATTTTCAGGAGCATGTGGTTACCGTCTCACTTGAAGTTCTGGAAAGTTATTTGGATGATCTTTTAGATATTGATGTTCCGGAAGCCAATCTATTCATCGCCAGAAAGTATCCCGGATTAGTCCCGTCTTTAGTATCGATCTTGGGAATGGGGCTTGCGATTTCATTTGGCATGTATTGTGTGGCGCACGGAGCAAAATTTGAAATTGCCCTGCTTTTGACGATTTTTGCTGCGTTGCCCTTTGCCGTGGTTTGGCACTTTGCACCGCGCGAACGGGTCGCTCGAAGGATGCGATTCGCTAAGCTCGTGGCTCTTGAGGTGCAACGGCGTCGCGGCGGTCCTGGTGCTACGATTAAGGTATCTCATAGGCTGGCCATAGGCGCAGCCGGCAACAATCGAGCCTCTTGGTCATTAAATTAATTCGTCAGCCTGATTGAGGATAATAAAAAACCCGCTGCTACGTTCGGCTATGGAGGTCATTCGTAGCAGCGGGCGTTGTTCGAGGCTGTTCTATTCTATCTAGCTTTGCACAAAAGAGTTCTGTTTTCTTCTTGTCTCTGGAAGTACCACGGCGCTACACGTCTTCGCCCACGTCGTGGCATCGCTTTAATTTTTCCGGCGACGTTAAAGTGGTTTAAATCTAACTGTGCGCACACCCAAGGGAATGTAAAAGCTTCAGCTGGTTTGTCCAAATCACCAAAAATCCACTGTCGTGCTCTTTCTCTCTCCTTGGGTTCATTGCCCACAAAGTCGAGGATTGCGCGCTCCAGAACAGCTAACAATAAATTTCGCTCTGGAGTTCCGGTCAGGTTTGGCGAAGCGAACAAATGAAAAGCATCCATATCTATTCCAGGTGTCTGCACAAAATTCCTTAAAACTTAAAAACCTAACTTCAACCGCCTTGCTCAGATAAGACGCGGCCCTGGAGAAAAGATTCACTGACCCCTTAAAAAATAATTAAAACAACGGTTTATGAACTCTCTATATCTATACAACCCTCTGATTCTGAATGTATTCTGGTGGATATGAGGGGTTTAATTTTTCTCCTAATATTTTGCTTAATTTCCATAATGCCCGCGACGGCTGAGTTCGCTTGTAGTGGCTCGGTCTCGTATCACTGGAAAAAGGAGAAAGACGAAAAACCATCTGAAGTCCACTGGCGCAGTCTATCAGCGGTCGGGAAAGACGAGGATTTGGCAAAGCGTGCCTTGTTTGAAGCTCAGGCACTCGAGAAAAATAAGGCTCTGAAGGCTTGTGCAACAGAACATGAAAACGTCGCGGGATGTGTATCCTCTAAGTTTTCATCGAATGCCCATACTTACAATGCTCTCAGCTTTAGCGCTCGTAAAGCATTAGAAGATGCAATTACCAAGGACTGCGCCGTATCTCAAGGGATATGCTTGGAGGCTAAAGCTAGCGACCCAACTTGCAAGGAGTTGGCTGCCGCCAGCGCTGAAGCTTCGCCAAGCGGTACGCCTAGTACCGAAGAAAAGGGTAAGACCAAAGCCAAGAAATAAATCGCTACTGGATAAATCTAGAGACAATTTCTGAGACGGTCTTTATTTCAGCCAGTGTTTCAAATGCCTTGCGACCGAGAATAAGCTTCTCTCCTTCTTTAGCGAATGTTCCATCTCGGTTAAGCGCAAGGGGAACGAAAGGGAAGTCCTCTCTCGCTTGAGCAATCACGGAAAAAACTTCGCCTTCCGACGAAACTCTTCGCAGGCTTTCGTCGGGAAGTGATCGCGCTTGGCGCCGCAGTTTTCGTAAATGAAAAATCCCGAGACGATGAAGATCCTTCAGTCCAACCGCCTCGAATATCTGGAGTGCTGGCGTTGCAGTGGCCCCAATTAGATCTTCTAGGCCTAGATTAATTGCACCCCTAACTTGATCAATTACTTCCTGGACTGCTTCAAAGTCGCCGTGAGGCATCCCACGGATTAGGAAAGCGCAATTCGTAAGCCAGGAAAGCTCTATCTCGAACGAGGAAAGTAGTTTCGGGGAATCTTTTAACTGAGTAATTAATGATCCCAGAGGCTCTACTGACTTCACACCACTTAAGACCGGTTCTATTACAGCGATGTTTTCAACTGCGGCGTGTTTGGCTTGGTTCTTGATTCTGGCGATTAAACTTTCTCTGTCAGCCGGAGAATTTGCTTCTAGCGCCGAATCTCTGTCAGGGAACCCTTGGTCAGCAAGACGCGCGACCCTCTCGGTAAAGCACGCTTCCTCTAACTCAGCCGGAGTGTTGACCGTTGGGAGAGAGAGTAGCTGGTAAAAAAGCTCGGTATTGTTTTCGAAGATATATGCCAGAAGCCTTCCGAAAAGTCGCACTCGTTCCGGGTCTTCGAAGTGCAAAGAGATCCAGGTGTAACCTTTGTCGGGGGTGTAATAATTTGGGCCAGGAGGCTGTTCACTCGGATCTTCAAACACCACCGAGTGGGTGTTCCTTCCGACAATTGCGCCAACGATGCGCATATCAATCATGCGCAAAAATTTATGAAGCGCTTTGAAATCTTCCTTCTCTTCAGTTGAAGCCAGCCAATTAAAAAACTGATCTTCGCTCAGCGTGTCTTTCTCCCAGAGATCTAGATCTAAGCATGCCTGGTACTGCTCGATCGAGAGGATTTGCAAAAGATCAGTTGAGCTTTCCAACCCATTCGCTCGCACGGCGAGATAAGCACTAATTCCGGGAAGAGATTTTACGAACTCTTCGGGAACATCCGCTTTAAAGATGGCGTTGGATAATGATTTAGCGCTTCGGTGCGTCGGGACCCGTGCCTGCAAGTCCTTAGCCTTGGGTAGATCGCCATTTGTACTCATAGTTAGAGTCCAATTACAGAGGGCATAAAATAGGACTAAGTCTTTCTTGGGTCAGGCGCGGGTGTCGTGCCGGACGATTGTTGAGCAACTTTACTTTGTGCGGTTGGAGCACTTGGCTGAGCCGTCCCTGGAGCCTTTGCCGCTTTTTGACCCGGTTTAAGCGGAATTAAAACTATATAAATGTAACTTCCGCGCACCGGAGAGCGTTCCTCAACCACGGAGATGTCAGAGAGGCGTTCTACGATCGTGTCGAATTTTTCGCGACCGAGATCAAGATACATCGCCTCGCGACCCCTAAAGCGCATGGAGAACTTAACTTTATCGCCTTCCTCTAAAAATTCACGTGCTTGTTTTAGTTTTGTTTCCAAATCACCACTATCGGTCCGGTACCGCACGCGGAGTTCTTTCAATTCGCTTTCACTTCTGTGCTTCTTGGCTTTGTGTTCCTTTTTCTGTTCCTGATACTTGAACTTACCGTAATCCATTAGGCGGCAAACCGGCGGGTTTGAGTTAGGTGATACCTCGACTAAATCTAACCCGATATCCTCGGCGCGCATCAATGCGTCGGTAATCGAAACCACTCCTAACTGTTCCCCATTATCTCCAATCAGGCGGACTTCTCTGGCTCTAATTCTTTGATTTATACGGTGTTTTTCTGGGGCCTGTGGGGGTGGGCGAAATCTTCCTCCTCGACCACCGCCTCGATCATTATTAAAAGATTCCAATTATTTCCTCCGTTAACCTCGATTGGATACAAACATTACTTTGGAGACTTTGCCCGTAACCTTAAGCAAAATCAAGATATTCTATCTTTAAAATGAGGGCTAATTGCCTGAATTTCCTTGTTTGTTCGACAAAATGATTGCACCCTGGTATCCAATTTCGCTGGATTTGAAGGATTTGGTGCAGCTTATGTCAGCGGTTAAGGTGATAGGAGTTCCGTTTACTGTAGGAACTAGAGAGGAGACTTGTTACGCCACGGATCAGCACAATGGACCTCGCGCCATTCGTGAAGCCATAAAAACGCTTACGCGTGGATATGACATGGCGCTGGAATTTGAAGATCTCGGTGATGTTAAAGCCGAGGCAACCGTACCAGCAGTCCTAAATGCTGTCGAAACTCAGGTTGAAAAAGTTGTTTCAAACGGAGAGATTCCTTTCCTTTTAGGCGGAGTGCACACCTTCACCTTAGGCTGTTTGCGGGCTCTGCATAAGAAAAACGTGAATCACTCGTTGATTTATTTCGATGCTCATCCAGATTTAATGCCGCATCCTGAGATTAATTATGGATCTGCCATGTTTTATGCGCTCAAAGAGGGAGTCGCTGATGCAAAGCGCATGGCTCTTCTTGGAATTCGGCAGATAGAGCGGCCCGAGCAAAAATTAATTGATCAGCATAAGATTTATAATCTGAAGGCCGTTGATTTCGAAGGGCGCTCGCTTAGCGAGATAAAGGCTGAAGTGTTCAAAGTTGCACCGCCGCCGTATTATCTGAGTATCGATTTGGATGTAATCAACCCGAATGAGGCTCCGGGTGTGGGGAACCCCTATCCTGGGGGGCTAAATTTTAGGGAGGTTCTATATCTGGCTACGGAGCTTTGTAAGGTCGGGGTGGTTGGAGTGGAGGTAGTCCAACTATCCCCGCTAAGCGACCGGGATAATGAGACAGCGGCCATTGCCGCGGCTCTGGTGTTAGAGCTTTCTGATATCGTGGCTAAGAAGGCGAAGAGGCATTAAGGGGTTAAACGTTAGGATCATCCAGAAACTCTTATTGGGATTCTGTACTTTTGGGCGATCTCTACGTGACGCTCAAATAAGCGTTGGATAAAGGCAAATGACTCCATCGCCGGCGCTGTGCCATATATTACAAACTCAACTAAATTCTCATTTTGGATACCGTTGAATGGTGAACGCATCGCATCATGTTGATCCGATGTAGGAAGGAGAACTTCAGTGCCCTCCAAAGTAGTTCCAACGAACTTCGCACCAACTCTCCGTATCTCAGTAAAATAGTGCTTCTGGGCCATATCCTGCAGCGCACGGCTTTCCACTGTGATTGCGGCCAATCCGCCTTCGTCGAGGAGCCGCTTGCGTTCCGTAACCGGAATACTGAAAATGGTAGGATTTTGAAAAACTAACTCTATTGCCGGCTTATCCTTGCTCGCTATTAGACCGTACCCATACATATCGTTTCCGATGTAATGGCCATCGTCGTTGGAGTAGACACCTAGCTTTTTACCTCCCTTTCCGAAGACTTCGATCGCTGGAATGTCGTGTTCGGTCAAAATTCTACGGGAGGCTTCGAGTTCAGCGGCTAAATTTGGCAACACTTTGACTGGAAGTGAAGATCGGTTCCAAAGGTAGGTGGTATCTAATATCTCAAAATTGCCGTGTTGCTTTATAAATTCGAAGAATCCTTGAAAGTGAGAATGTGTGCTTCCACGATAACAGCCGTAGTTTGGGGTACTAATCAG
Organism: uncultured Bdellovibrionales bacterium; assembly: GCA_964549925.1. Taxonomy (GTDB): domain Bacteria; phylum Bdellovibrionota_C; class UBA2361; order UBA2361; family J135; genus CAZJXY01. Next base: position 15,424 of record CAZJXY010000014.1, read on the forward strand.
ATTAGCATATTCAATTCCAAGCGCTTTCTGTTCCTCTTTTAGCGCTGGGTCTTTTTCGAGCTCATGGTATAGGGCAGTGACAACTCCACTGAGCAATCTACTATTTCCTTGAGCTAAAGACGCAAATGGGCCCGGTGCGAATGCGCCCGTTGTTTGCTCCGGGATTACTTGGACGAACACATCCCGTAAGAATTCGCGTTTCGCGGATCCCTCAGCTTCACGGGTCCGCCGTTCAAATAGCTCGAGGTATTGGTTACGCTTTGGACCAAGGTAAGTACTTAAGTCACACTCTTTGCAGATCTCTTGCTGCTCTTCATGTTTTAGACGGGAGTACCACGCGTCGCGTAAGGAAATATCATCGTCCTCTCCCTTATCTCTAGCCTTGGCTTCCCTTACTTTCTGATCGAACTCTTCTCTAGTAATCCAGCGAATAAACTTATGCACGCTGACATGATTTCCGAGACGATCTCCAACGATTCCACCAAGCACGCTCCAACTACCAATTCGATCCTCTAGGAAATCTTTAATCCTAGCCTCGATATATTGATCAGGATCGGAAATATCAGGGGGAAGGATTTTTTTTAGAGTTGCACGAAGTCGTTCAGCCGCCATCTCCTTTGTAAGCGGAAGCTCCATGGTCGTATATTCAATAGCTGCCCCTTCTGGGCCGGGTGGGAATTTAAGCTCACGCACTGGCCAAACGTTTGCATCATTTACGATATAATTCGATTCTCTCTCCGGAGATGCCGCGAAACCCTCTCCTTCAGCGTTTGACGCTTCAGGGAGAGACACTGCTACTATTTCCTTAAGAAAAGGGCCGCAGGCTCCGCGCTTCTCGCGAGTTTTATCGCTCCAGGTTAAGTCTAATCCCACCGCTCTGATACCTGAAAATTAAGCTTAATCGATTTCTTAGAATTCTATCTGAAATGGGCTCTTACTCAATAAAACCTCCACAAATATACTTTGTAGGAATATTTACATTGTCCCTCTTTCTAACCCCCCGAAATCGCCCATTTCTTGACTAAATTCAGCAGTTTTGGCTTACTATGCACATTCGAAAAAAGAGCCGATTTGGGAGGCACTTCGGTATAGGGAGGCGTATGCAGCGTTATATTCGCTTTGTGGTGGTCGTATTTTCATCTTTGATTCTTTGCAACGGCGTATGGGCTGCCGATATCGACGTTGATGATACCACTGACGATTCGTTAGCTAACTTAAATCAACAAGGTGATGGTCCTTGTAGCCTACGTGAAGCGATACAGAACGCTAATACCGATAGTAATTCCCAAGATGATTGTCCGGCCGGTTCTGGAGCCGATGTGATTAAATTCAGTGGAAACCCGACAATTACCCTAAATCAAACTGCTGGCGAGATATTTGTAATTTCCGAGGTAGAAATAAAGGGCGATGTGACCCTCTCAGGAGGAAATAACACTAGAATCTTTACCGTTTCTGGAAATGGAAATCTCACTCTTACAGACGTTACCCTACAGAACGGAAACGGTAACGGCGGCGCCGGTGGAGCAATCAGTCAAAATGGCGGAACTCTAAATTGTAAGGACTCCCTTTTTAAGAACAACAAAGCTGAGTCAAATGGCGGCGCTATCATTAGTTCTGGAGTGCTCGATCTCGATGGATGCAGTTTTGAAAATAACGAAGCCGCGGATGATGGCGGTGCAATTTGGAAAGGCGGTGCTGATCCACTTACTGCAAATGGGGTCAACTTCTCCGATAATAAGGCCGGTACAGACTTTGATGGTACGACAGACGGTGGCGTCGGTGGTGCTCTGGTAATGGACAGCTCAACATTAGGTATTATAACAGGTACACGTTTTAATAAGAATAGCTCAGCCAGCGGCGATTCAACTGCGAATGGCGGTGGCGCAATTTACAACGGCGGAATTTTGAATATCACTGCCTCAGCCTTTGCCGGAAACTCAGTCAGCGGAGATGAGTGGCATGGAGGAGCTATATTTAACAACCCAGCTGGAACTCTTTCAGTCAATTTTTCGCACTTCGGAACTACACCACTTCCTTTGCCGGCGCCATTCGATACCCTTACTGATCCTAATACAACTTCTGGAAACATGAGTCTTGGCGGCGCGATCTGTAACGCAGGAGAGATGTTGATTGTCGGGTCTTCATTTATCGGAAACACAAGTGCAAATCACGGCGGAGCGATTGCTAACATAACGAACCAAGATACGCTTTTCGATATTCAAAATTTTCCAACCGTGAATTATATCGCCAATAGTAGCTTTAGTCAGAACGCCGCAATCAATAACGGTGGAGCGATTTATCATCTAAGAGATGACGTACTGCTCACACTGGTTAACGTGACGATCGCAGATAATACAGCGGCATCGGGTGGTGGTATCTATAATGAGGGTGACGGAGATAATGGCTCTCTTCCTTTCGATGAAATTTTACTCCAAAATTCAATTGTTTCTGATAATAATGCTGTGTCTGGAGCAAACTGTGCGGGCGGTACGGTCGCATCTGATAGTACGAATAGCATAGTCTCACCTCTAAGTGATAACTGTCCGGATGCGATCACCGATTCGAATTCACCAAACCTCGGGTCTCCTGAATTAACCTTTAGCATCCCGGCAGTATTAACTTACGCATTACCGCCAGGGTCTGGCAGTTCAGCATTGGGCGCTGGAGATCAAAGTATCTGTGCTGGTCCTCCGATCCTGAATATCGATCAACGTGCTTTCCCTCGTCCTCAAGGTGATCCAAATTGTGACGTCGGTGCATATGAATCTAGCGAAGCTGCGCCGAGTCCTTCGCCAAGTCCGTCGCCGTCTCCAAGTCCGAGCCCATCCGCATCTCCAACCGAGTCGCCGTCGCCGACTGAGAGTCCGACCGCATCTCCAACGGAATCGCCGTCTCCGACTGAGAGCCCAAGCGCTTCCCCGTCTGCTAGCCCAACGGAGAGTCCGTCCCCAAGTCCGTCAGCTTCGCCGACCGAGAGCCCGAGCCCATCGGCATCTCCGAGCGAGTCACCGTCGCCGAGCGAGAGTCCAAGTCCATCAGAATCTCCATCTGCGAGTCCAACAGAGAGTCCATCTCCAAGCCCCTCGGCTTCGCCGAGTGAGAGTCCGAGCCCATCGCCGTCTCCAACTGAGTCGCCGTCACCGTCTCCAACTGAGAGTCCAAGTGCCTCACCGTCTGCTAGCCCAACGGAGAGTCCGACTCCAAGTCCTTCGGCTTCGCCGAGTGAGAGCCCGAGTCCATCTGCATCTCCGAGCGAGTCACCGTCGCCGAGCGAGAGTCCAAGTCCATCAGAATCTCCATCACCGAGTCCTTCTGCGAGCCCAACTCCGTCGGAGACCCCGGATCAATCACCAACTCCAACGCCTACTCCGGACGAGACCCCAACTGCAACTCCGACACCATCAGGGAATCCGACTCCGACAGCCACGCCAGATTGTGTTGAACAGGATAATTTTAACGAGCAGATGGTGCTAGATGGCGAGGCCGCGGCGCAACTTAAAGTCATCGGCCGAGCTTACAGTTTGATCCTCGATTCAACCCCATCGAAGGGGCAGCGCGCCTCGGCAGAAAGTATTCTGCAACTTGCCGGAGATGCATATTCGAGAATGTGGCATAACACCTGGAAGGTAGATCGTTTCATTACGGTTTGTAGTGGAAGTATCTCCTGTGTTGAATCTGACTTCTCGCTCAATCTCGAGAGCTATGAAGTTGACGCTAAATCTTTGCGCCTTCTCTTAAATAAGATTCTAAACCTACTTGATTCGGTTGGTGGTTCGGAATCTCAGATTAAATCTCAGATTAAAAAGCTAAGAAAGCGCTTTCAGCGTTCACAGAAGAATGCCGCTAAGAGCCTTGCTCAAATTCCGCAGGGTGGGGTGCAGTGTAGCTAAGGAATCTTCTTTCTTTTGGGGCCCCGCTACTTTTCTTAGCAACTCTGTGCCGAAGGGTACGAACACTCTAG
>CAZJXY010000015.1:0-18582 GCA_964549925.1 uncultured Bdellovibrionales bacterium
AGAAATCACCGATTTTCTGAATCAATTGTCAAATTCAGGATATGTATGATTCACTATTGGCAGATGAAAAATCGCCTGCGCTTGCACCGACACTTTCAAATTGGCTGGGCCCATTTCTGGGGTCAAATCTTTACGGTTATAAAAAATCCAATCTTTCTGATTCTTACCTTAGTCGGAAATTCTGTGCTCTTAACCTGCGCCGTGCTTTTTTATTGGTGCGAATCCGGTGTCAATCCGAATATCAACTCCTTCTTTGATGCCCTATGGTGGGCCGTAGTCTCAATGACCACTGTTGGTTATGGGGATGTCGTTCCAATGAGCGTGCCTGGAAAAGTAGTTGCTATGACTCTGGTGATTACCGGCGGGACTTTGTTTCTCTCTTTTATTGCGCTACTTTCGAGCGCGTTTGTGGAGCTTGAATTTACCGAGCTGCAAGCTGAAGTGTCAGGGCTTCGAACCGAGATTGATAAACTGAATATCAAGCTAGAAAAACTTAATCAAAAGATCGATTGAGAATTCTCTATGAATTTACCACCAGCATTTTTTTGCTGGTGCCAAGCACGAGGTTGCAGTATCCCTGATCCGGACAATAGCCTGCCTCAACAATCTGATTTAGCCAGCTGGCTAAATCAACGCACTGATGCGCCCTCCAATACCGCGCGCTGCAAAGCCGATCGGCATAAGCTCTAAAACCTTCTTCAGGAGTGTCGAATCTCATAAATTCTCCCGAAATATCTTTTAGTCCGTGAAAATTGTTCCCCTCGGGAGAAAGATCCCAACCACTTTCTGCCGCTGCTTGAGCTAGTACTAACAAGGCTGGAATTCCGGTATCCCGCTCAATTTGAGCGGCTAACGCTGAAAACTTCCTTATGAAATTTACCTGTTTTTCCAACGCGTCCGGTGCAGGAGTTATCGTCGAGACCGGACGTGAACGAGCGCTCTCAATCGAGGCTGGGTTAAAGATGAATCCCTCCCCGTATTCCGGTCGAATTCGCAGTTTGCAACTCTCTTCCAAATAGAACTTTCTCGGGTCATGATCTGGATTAAGGGCAACGATATATGTCCAGGCCCGTGGATCTCCATATGCCCTGATTGCCACGGAACCTAACGATTCCCCTGCGCGACATTCAATACTGGTGGGCAATGATTGCAATCGCCGTTCCTGCTCCTTCCATGATTGAAGTGCTCGCTCAGCTTGGACCACTTCTTTGGCTGGGACTGAAATCGTTGCGCCAATTTTTAGATTCTTTGGATTAATTTTCGGATTTGCGGCAGCAATCTCCTCCCAAAGATTAGAATCATTATAGTACGCGGCAGCTATTGCCGAGAGAGTATCACCTCGCTTGATTTGATACTGAATCGGCTCAATCTGAGGAATCTCTCGCTGCATTGGTGATGCGAGTGGTACTCGTCCGACTCCAAAAGCTTTCAAATCCGTCCAGGTGTCCAGTTGTAACCCGCCTTCCAAGTCTCGAAAAATTATCGCCTTTGAACCAACCCGGGCCGGGATTTCAAGTGCTCCAAACTGCGGAGGCGGGAGTGCTTCGCTAGGCTCATTCGACGCCCCTCCGCAGGCGCCAAGAGCGAGAAGCGCCGCAGCTTTTACATTTGTCTTCAGCGATTGAAACATAACGATTCCAGAGATGGTTATTACCCGAGCGAAGGAGGAGATAGCTAATATTCAGACAGTAATTAAATCCTTTGATTCACCGAACGTATACGATTAGATAGCAATATCGATAGGTTACGGAATTAGCTCTTCAATTCGGCTAAAAACCACGCACTCACCTTTATTCAAGTATATGCCGAAATAGATATTAAGGGCTGTTGGTAGGGTTTTAGCTTGTTGAGCTTGAACCTCAACTTAGTGATGGGCTTACTCGGTTATGTCAGATACAAAGTTTTTGACCCAAGGCGAGTTTTCTAAAATTCCAAAGAAAAGGAAGGTAAAGGTGCTTGTCGCCGATCACCAGCCATCATTCTTTGAGCAGATCTCACAATTTGCAGACGTCATGGCCGATGAGATTGAATTAAGTTGTAAATACGTAGATTCCGCGACGCAAGCGCTTGAAGAGATCGGGAAATGGGAGCCATCTGTCGTACTTTTAGACGTTTATATGCCAGATGTTTCGGCCTTTGATCTGCTTGAAAAATGCCGCCAAGGAATAGCTCCTATTGTAGTGACTTCAAATAATCAGTCTGAAGAGATTCGTGAAGCCGCACTAGATCACGGCGCTTGCGCATTTATTCCGAAGAGCCAAAACCCAGATGACATCGAAGGGTTGTTTTATCTTTTAGCTGACCTTGCTGATTACAACTCTCAGAAGCACTAGATTAGATTCTACCGATAATCTTAATTTCCCTCTTGACTCTTTCTAGTTTTTTTTCATATCATACAAAAACAAATTAACTTACTGAGTAATTTCAGCGAGTTAAGTTTATCAATTGTTTGTGTATCGTGGCCAATCGGAAAATGCGCCCGGCACACCAACAGAAGGTATCACTAAGATGAAGAAGAAAAGTTACCAGACCAGCACCCTCGCCCCTGTGCAACGCCAGACCCTGGAGTACTTAAGGAACTACATCGCCGAACGCGGATACGCCCCAACACTTAAAGACATCGCCACCTATATCGGCGTGCGTTCTCCCTCGACTGCACATTTTCACTTGGAGCGGCTAGTCGATAAGGGCTTTATCAATCGTGGTGAGGATGGCTCGCTTGAACTTATCGATGCAGAGCGCCCAGAACTAGGACCCTCAGCCGTACCGCTTGTCGGGGTCATCGCCGCTGGTACACCAATTGAAGCGATCGAAGATGGCTCTGTCATGATCGATATCCCTCCCAGCATGATTGAAGGAAACGGTGAGGTTTACTGTTTGGAAGTAAGCGGAGATTCCATGATCGATGCTCATATCTGCGACGGAGATATCGTAGTAATTCGTAAGCAAGATAGCGCAGATGACGGCCAAATCGTTGTAGCTGTGTTAGACGACGGATCCGCCACATTAAAAACCTTTCGCCGTCTGAAAAGCGGAAAGATCATGCTCGTCCCCGCAAACCCAACCATGCAACCAATCACTTTAGACAAAGTAACGGTCCGGGGAAGATTAGTTGGCGTGATAAGGCAGCTGCACTAAATTTGCATCAATAATTTTACGGATTTTATTAACAGGAAATAAAGTATGAAAGACTATACATCACCAAGAGAAGAATCACCTAACACAGATAAGGCACGCTCCCTATCGGACGCGATTAGCCAACTCGAGAAAAGCTTCGGCAAAGGGGCAATCATGAAGCTCTCCGAAGATTCAGAGAGCCAGCAGCTTGACGCCGTTTCAACCGGAAGTCTTGGACTTGATATTGCGCTCGGAATCGGCGGGATTCCACGCGGAAGAATTTGCGAAATCTACGGACCTGAGTCTTCTGGAAAGACCACCTTGGCTCTTCATCTTGCAGCAGAAGTGCAAAAGCGTAAGGGAACGGTCGTATTTATCGACGCGGAGCACGCTCTCGATATCTCCTATGCTAAAAAGCTAGGGGTTGATACTGCCTCTCTTTTAGTCAGCCAACCTGATTGCGGCGAGCAGGCCCTTGAGATCTGCGAGACTTTGGTCAATTCAGGCTCCGTGGACTTAGTCGTAATCGATTCCGTCGCTGCCTTAGTCCCAAGGGCAGAAATTGACGGCGAAATGGATGATCAGCAACCGGGGATGCAAGCTCGCTTAATGAGTAAGGCGCTGCGTAAACTAACCGCAGCAACCTCTCGCTCACGCACTATGATCCTCTTTATCAATCAGATCCGGATGAAAATTGGAGTAATGTTCGGTTCACCGGAAACAACTACCGGGGGAAATGCGTTGAAGTTTTACTCCTCAGTTCGTCTCGATATTCGAAGGATTGGATCAATCAAGAACGGAGATGAGGTTCTTGGGAATCGAGCCAAAGTAAAGGTTGTGAAAAACAAAGTGGCTCCACCATTTCGTGAAGTTGAGTTTGACATCATCTTTAATGAGGGTATTAGTCAGCTCGGTGAGATCATAGACATCGGCGCTGAAAAGGGTGTGATTGATAAGATTGGGGCCTGGTACTCATATAAGGGTGAAAAACTTGGTCAAGGTCGTGAAGGTGCAAAAGCCTTCTTGAAAGAGCATCCGGAAGTTACAACTGAGATTCGCGGATTAATTTTAGATACCCTTGGAATTGGAAAGCCAAAGACTCTCAGCGCTGAGCCAACCGTCGATCCGAAGGTCAATAAATCAAAGGCTGATGAAGAGAATAAAACCATTGATTTAAAGAGCGCTAAGCTCGATAAGCAGGCCAAAAAGAAGAAAGCCGGAGAGTCCGCTGACCCGATTGAACTAGCCGAAGAGGCTGCCGCCCTTAACTAATTCTCCATTTTATTCAACAACTTACATCTAAGACACCTCCTTTAAGGAGGTGTCTTTTTTTGGCCCTTAAAGGGCTTCAACGAGGTCACTCGGTTGCGATCCGGCTTCATAACTATAAAGGAGGCTAAGGAGCTATTATTCTAATGGAGAGTAACGATCACGGAAACAACCGCCCAATGACCGAGGCCGAGCGCGCTCAGGCTAGGGAGGAGTTCTTCACCCTTCTAAAAGGGGCGGGGGACCACATTGACCTAGACGGCTTAACTAGAGCTTGTCATGAAGCTAAAGAGAGAGGGGAGGTCAGTGCTGATCAACTAAGGGGGATTCTTTTATTGAATGTCTCTGCCTTTTTGAAACGGATCGACTCTGAATTTGAAGCGATCCAAATCCCTGAATGGACCTGGTTTTTTCAGGCATTAGGAAGATTGAATCTAGATCCGAGATATTTTTTGACTCCTGAGCAGATTAACTCTTTAAAGGAGCTTGGATAAAATACTATGGCACCGAAAGTTGCACCAACTCCCACATCAACTGGATCCGGTTCAGCGTTAGACACCCTTGATAATGCTATGTATTTTGCTTCGCTTGTTCCGGTAGCCGGAGAAGCCGCCGATGCCATTTTAGCCGTACGCCGCGGAATCGATGGGGCACAAAGATGGAAGGCGGGCGATAGAGTTGGTGCTGTCCTTTCATACACCCAATCACTCGCCTGGACTGGAGCGACATTATGCCCAGAAATTCCAGGCTTGGAGCAGGCGCTAGACGGGGTCGGGTTAGGCGCAAGAGGCCTCCAGTACGTCTGGGATCTAAAGAACAAACTCCTTCCCGACGAACCGAAGGTAGCGGCAGAAACGCCGGGACCAAAATCCACCAAATCCTGGATGAGCAATGCGTTTGCCAAAGGAAAATCCGGGGAAGATGTTCCATTAAGCCCACAACTCGCTATGGCAGCTTAACTTATTCCTCTTCGCTTTCTGCGCCATCATAGACCGCGCGCTTAAATATTAATTCGCGGCGCTTCCTAAGTAAGGCTGCAGTTTCATTATACCCTGCTTCGATCGCTGCGCGAGAATATTCGGGATGAAGCGCGATGTAAGAAAGAACTTCGTATGCCAAATCCTCACCCAACTTCTTTTTAATCAGAGAAAAGATCGGCCAAACCGGCCCAAGCGCCTGAATGAAGTCACGGTTATTTCGCCCAACCGAATCTCGAAGCACGGGCCCTAAGGCTTTCTTTGTTTTACAGACAAAAAGCTGCGGAGGAAGAAAGCAGTAAGTCTCAAGACCTGCCGGGACCTCCCAATCAGGCCGCTTATCATGCGGCTCACCGTAGCGGTCTAGCCACCACTGCCGTCCCGAAACATCGACCACGATGACCTTATCTGCGCCCATTCTGACAGCCGGATCGACCGGCACATTTTGAGAAATTCCGCCATCTACCAGCTTAATCCGCCCGCCTTCCACATCAAGCTCTACCGGAGGAAGCACTGTTGGAAGCGCGGCTGATGCAAATCCGTGTTTGGCAGATAACATCGGTACATGACACACTTCAAAGGAAGCTCCGTTCATCCGTTCTTTATCTAATTTCTCATTTGAACTTAAAAACAGTAGCGGCTTTCGCTCCTTCCCTTCGATAGTGGTCATCACCGCAACGCCTTTCAATTGGGCTGCTCTATTTTCAGGAAGGAGTCCACCGTGAGCGTCGATTACCGAATCAACCCGCTGCATTAGTGGAGTTGGATCAAAGATTGCCTCATTAGTGGCATGCGGCCCTGGGTTTCTTGCGTATCTTAAAATTGCTACTTTGACTGACCTAAAGAAGGCCATTGAGGGGGAGCCATGAAAAGTATTTCTAAAGGTACGCTCCAACCACATCTCCTCAATTTTTCCGACGGCGTACGCAAGTCCTTGCTTTAAGCAGGCGCTCAATGCAATTCCATTTACTGCTCCGATGCTGCTTCCAACCACCACGGAGATCGGCTCATCTTTCTCGTCGATGTAGGGGAGCAAAGCCTTTAAGTCTCCAACCTGATAGGCAGCTCGAGAGCCTCCGCCAGAGAGGACTAGGCCGATCTTAGAGGTGCCCTTTTTTTCTGGGGTGGAGATAGCTAGTTTATCTAGGGGTTGGGGCGTTCTTTTCATCAAAAACCGAAATCGGAACCGTGATACTTTCGAGCACTACTATATCCATCGTCAGAATAGCGTAACTTCTATAGATATTACAATAAGTTGCCTAAGTTATACAGAACCTAGCGCAATTTAAGCCTAAATTAAGGACACCCAACTAATCAAGCCACGGCTTTACGCGGCCTTTTTGCTGCCACGAGTTGAAATTCGCTGATTGCAGCATTGAGACTTTCGATCTCTGAGTCGTTATTATCGGCACTTAAATCGACCATCCAAGCGGTTGGGAGGTGATTACTCATGAACTCAATTTCAGCCAGCTCTGCCTCATTCGATGTTCGACTTTTTACCAACAATACCGGACATCGAATGCGGTGGAGGAATGGTTTTGAGTCGAAAGCTTTTCCGACGACTCTAAGTGGAAGGCCGAGCGGTAATTTTTTTTCAACCCAATCAGTAATCTTATCAAACAATCTGGGATGGGCTCTAGTCGCCGGGTCAATCAGTACGATTCTCCGAATACGCTTCAGATTAGTCAGTGCCAGATGCTGAACTATTGAGCCCGCATCTTCAACACCAACGAACGAGGCTTGCCGTACACCATGTGAATCCAACAATTCGATAAATTGGCGTGAAATTTCCTGCCAATTCTCGTCAGTAATCTCTGCTGTAGCAAATTTAAGCAAACGCCCGTTAGAAATTAAGTCGTCAATTACTTTTCGATCAAGAAAATCCGCACAACCTTTCTCTGAGATGACTATGGACGTTTGACCCCTACCCGACTCCTCGACAAGCGACACCAGTTGTAACTTGGAGAGATCTTCTCCGGGAAGAACAACTGAGTCCACAAAATTGTCTCTAGCCCTGTCTCTTCTAAGAAAGAGCCAAACAACCCCTCCTACCATGGCAAATATATAAGTTTTGATCCGAAGAATTACCCCTACCCCGAGCGCTTGCGCAGGTGTGCCCCCAAGACCGGTTAAAAAGAAGTAGAACGCGCCTTCTTGTATCCCCAAGCTGTTTGGAGCAAGCGGTATCGCACCAATCAGCAAGATAAGAGGAACGACAACAAACATCCCGCCTAAAGACGGATCACTCCACCCGACTGCAAACGCGGCGGCATGGGTGTTTACGACGGTAAAGACGTGATACAAGAGAGAGAGCACCATTGTTTTTACTAGCAGTGCTCGATCCTTTGAAACAAAGAGCAGTCCTTCTTGGACCTTCTTTAGGTGCTTAACCGTACCGCGTAGTTTTGGAATTCTCTCTACCTGCGCCAGCATTTTGGGACTTAGAGCCAGTACGGTAATTGCAAATAAGCCCAAGGCAATCAGAATTATGGTTACTTTGATCGGCCACCCGACGCTCTCAACAAACCACATGCAAGTCAGCGCCATCAAAACCATCCCGACCAAGCCGGTGTAGCGCTCCATGATTGTGGCTGCAAAAGCCTGATGCTGGCCGATTGATCTGCCTAAATACCAACTTCTTACGGCATCTCCACCTAAGTAGCTTGGAAGTATCAAATTAACGAAGTACCCAAGCAAATACAGATTAAAAAGTCTAAAGACCGAAACCTTAGCCCCCAATGCTTCGAGAAAAAGTCCCCACTTTAGCGCACTGACATACAGCATAAAGATTGCAATCAGTCCCAAATAGACGATTGCACCAACGGTCAACTGACAGAGAGCTCGCCAAAGTTCTCTCACATCGACCATGTAGATCAGCCCTGCTAGGAGTAGCAGCGCGACGATAAATTTTATGGATTTACGAATCTGCACTTTGACTAAACTACTTAAACCGGCTTAAAGTCCGTTGCCCGGAGTCCTAATGGCCCCTCCCATCGATAAGAGAGTTTTAGAACAAAGCATTCTTATGGGGAAGGTGTAACAATAGCAAGAGGAGTGAGATGTCTGTTATTTCAGTATCTTCGCTAAAAGGCGGAGTAGGAAAGACTACGGTCGCGTTGCATTTAGCCCACGGATTGGCGCGCGCAGGTTATCAGACTTTATTGATCGATTGTGACCTGTCTTGTCACGCTTCTAGATTTCTTGGAATCGACTGCTCAGACATCGGAGAAAATGGAGTTGGGTCTTTAATTCGTCCGTCGGATCAGGTTCAAGTCTCTAGGGACGATAACGGTTTGAAGCTAAAGGGAGTCACTATTGAGACCTTACACCTAGACATCAGACGAAATATGGATTTCATCGCCGGAACTCCCGATCTTAGGACTAGACTGAGAGAAAGCAGAGATAGTTTTGGTGAATTCTACCTCCGAGATTCAATTCGGGCGTTAAGCGGTTGCTATTCGTTTATTGTGCTTGATACCGGTCCAGAACTAAACCTGCTCACCAGAAATGCACTGCGAAGTTCATCCATGATTATTATCCCGACAGACGGGAGCATGATGTCAGTCGATTCGTTTTCTGACCTGATTCATTACGATTGCGAGTCTCCCTCCGACGCACATCGGTGTGTACTTCGAAATATGTTCAATCGTTCAGCCTCTCGCACGCTAGCTTTATCTGAGGCTGCAATTCGAGAGAAAATTGAGCTGGTTTCAAGCGAATATGGACGGCGGACCGGCTACCGCACACGAACTCGGATTGGACTATTAGAAAGCGTAGTACGCAGAGCCGAAATATTTAACCAGCTTAGCTTCTTGAAGCGAACCGCTTATGACCCCGGAGGCAGCAGCGCCGTCGCCCAAAACTTCGACGAGTTGATCAAAGAAGTTTTATACTTAAACTTCATCTGGAGTGAAGAGCAATCTACTCGAATATCAACCGAGGCCGCCCCTACTTCTCCGTGAGAGCCCAGACTGACGACCATCCGCTGGCTGCAGTAACCGGCGCATTTTCTAAGCCAAACTCATGATTTATACGTTCGAGGTAAGCCTTGGCAACAGCGTCCTTTTTTAAACGGCCGAATATTGTCCGGGCCTTAAGTATCTCCCCAGCTTCAAATGCCTTGAGGCCTTCTTCAAAGTTTGATAGCACGGATTTCAGTTCAGCACTTAACGGGACTCGAAACGGCTCGAAGATTTCCACGATGTCCTTTCTTCCGACAACTTTTGCACTTCCTATTCGACGGCAGTAAAACTCATCTCCAAGCGCAGATCTAGTAGCTCCGGAGATGATTATCTGGGTCCCAAACGCTTTATTTGCCCCTTCCAGACGCGAGGCAAGATTGGCCGAGTCACCCAACATCGTATAAGCGAACCTTCTCTCCGAACCAAAGTTGCCAACGACCACATCTCCCGTATGTATGCCTATGCGTGATCGCAACATCACACCAAACTCATTTGATAAGGCGACGCGCATTTCACTTAACTTCTCTTGGCATCGCAGCGCAGCATCCACCCCATGCGAGGCATGATTTTCCAAAGGGAGTGGGGCATTCCAAAAAGCTACAACCGCGTCCCCGATATATTTGTCCAGAGTCCCTCCACTCTCTAATATTATATCGGTGAAGGTAGAAAGGTATCGATTTAAAAGCCCCGACAAATCGGCCGGAGGTAAAGTTTCAGAGATCGCAGTAAAACCCTCGATATCGCTAAATAGCATGGTCAGTTGTTTTCTTTCGCCACCGAGCTGTAGTAACTCAGGCTGCCTCGCGATTTCATCAACTACCTCCGGACTCAGATATTGAGCAAAGGCGCGCTTGATAAAACGATACTGACCGCCTTCAAAGTAATAACTGTATACAAGTGAAAAGATGGTTGAAATCACGAGCCAGACCACCATGCTGCCCATCTCGATTCGGATTCCGTAAAATGTAGTAATCAAAGCCACTGCAATTACAGCGGCGACTAGTCCTGCTATGCCTAGAACTTGATCGATCACCCGCGAAGGTAAAAGTAGTAGCGCCGCGGCACACATCACCAAAAGGCCGCTAAGAACTAAATTCAACCAAAGCGGAGCTTCGCGAAAAAGCTTGCGGCTAAGAATGTTGTCGAGAGCCACGGCGTTAACCTCAACCCCGGCAGCTTGTTCTGACAGTGGGGTTGGCCGCAAGTCCAACAGCCCATATGCATACGCGCCGAGAAATACGAATGAATCTTTGAAGGTCTCCAATGGGATGGTCGGCTTAAGGCCCTGGTCCAACGCTCGACTACTATCAATAACATCTCTAATCGAGTATTTTTCATATCCGGGCTCAGTAGCCGGAAATGCCAAAGTCAGTAAACGATCTGAATTAATTGATTCGCGGATATATTGCTCGGGAATGTTGTATCCTCCAGCCTGCAGTAATGCCGGCCCAAGAGCCAGAATCGGCACACCGTCATATTGCACTCCGAGCGCATAACGTCGAACAATCCCATCGCGATCTAGGACTGCGTTTACACTACCAAGATCACTGGGCGTAGTTAGCAATTCCGGTATTGGTGGAGTAATGCTCCGTACCGGCATAAACAGATCATGCTTTGCTGAAAGGGAAAAATATTGCAATGCCGATGCCTGCTTAACGTCGAGAACTGTCTTTGCCTCAACTGTTCTAGGTTCTCCTTTTTGTGACGCAGCCAACGCTAAAACTACGGGGAGCTTCCCACTCAACCCCTGGGCAAATCTGTAATCATCTTCAACTCCGACTTTTGAACTTTCAGTATAGAGGAGATCAATGGCCAGGGCCTTTGCCCCTGCACGCTCTAGGAATGCGATCACTAGAGAGTAGATCTCTCGAGGCCACGGCCAACTGATTGCCTCTTCCTTGGCATAATGCTCAATCGAAGCATCGTCGATTTGGATGATTTTAATCTTTGGATTGGGCTTTAAGAGCCTCGCATTCTGCTTTAATCTCCAATCCCAAAGTGAACGGTCAAGTGAATCAAAAGACTCAAAATATAGGGTAATTGAAAGGCCCAGTATGCTGAACAAACTAACTAGTAAAAAACTTATTATCCTTCTTTGACGCATACTGTAAGGATGACCAATCAGAATTCAGAGTTAACTTCTGTCGAATGAAACGCCGCTCTCGATCGTTTTACTCAGCTTCCATAAGAAACTCAAGACACGCATTTGTGGCATAGTATTAAATCCTGTGTTAGCTCATGCCATGCGGACTCGCCCGGTATCGATTCACGGAGATGGTTCTATAGTTCATTAAAAATCAGTCGAAATTCTGCTCCAACCTCTAAGTTTACACCCTCGACTTTGGCTCCCATTCGTTCGGCCAATCCAGCTACCAATGCAAGGCCGATCCCAGTACCGGGACTCTTTCTAGTTAGCTCGGGTTCTCCACGATAGAACAATTCAAAGATTCGCTGCTCCTGCCCCTTTGTAATCCCTGGCCCAAAATCCCTTAGATAGATGATCAATCTCGAATTCGGAGTTTGGCCCTCCCCTCTCACTCCAAACCAGATCTCACGCTTCTCGGCTTGCGCAGCAAATTTGAGGCTGTTCTCTGCAAAGTTTATGAAAATCTGATTGAACGCCTCTAAGTTCGCAAGCAGTGTAATTTTAGAGTGTTCAATCGCCTGGTCAATCTTCACTTCGAGTTTAAAATTTTCTAGTTCCACTTTAGGTTGAATCGACGCTACTACATCCTGAATGACATCATTGAGCGGAATACTTTTTAGCTCAAGCGAAGAGATTGCTTGCTCAAGGCTGGTGTATTGAAGTGCATTATTAACTAGACGTGCGAGGCGCTCCGTATCAACTAACATCTGCTTATAATACTGAGTTGTCTGTTCCTTTGATTCCGTCCATCCGGAACTCAGCATCTCTAGATACATCTTTATCGAGGTTAGTGGAGTTTTCAGCTCATGACTAATAGCCGATGCTAAATTACTACGATCTTCGGCCAGTGTTAATTGATTCATAGCTAAGGTGTAGATGCCGAATAATCCTCCTAGAGAGACCACCACTATCAGACCAATCAACGAATAAACAACTTTTGTACTTAAATGATGCTCTAACGCTCTCTTCGAATACAACACCTCCAACCCCGGAAGGTTATGACCAAGTGTTTGGCGGATTAAGATCTGTTCAGCGGAATCGTTTTTTATTCTCGTGCTTTCGGTGGAGGCAATGATCTTGCCGTTCAAAACTAAGTATAGAGTCACCCCTTCTAACTTACCTACCAGCTTTGTGCCGATCTCAACGAAACTTGCTCTAAATTCGAATGAATCTGCAGGGATTATTTTCGGCGTGCTTTGCTCCAGAGATTCCTTAAGTAGGTCGACAAATGATGAAGCAAGCTCAGTCTCACGCTGCCGCCAATACTGATTCAATCCCTGGTTTACACTGTAAATAAGAAATACAATTAGGCCGAGAAGCAAGAGCGCAAAAAGGACGATCGTAATCCGGAGCTTTCGCCGCTCCTCGGCGAAGACGCTGAGGCGAGGTTTTACTCTCTTTCCAAATACCTCTTCTGCCTCAATCGGCGCCGCGTCGCTCATATTCAGCTCTCACTTTGGAACGAGTCGATATCCCTCACTGCGCACAGTCAACAGATACCGCGGCTCCTTAGGAGTTGATTCGATCTTTCGTCGCAATTTGGCAATGTGGATATCAACTGTGCGAGACTCAATATTGGCCGAGCGCTTATATCCCCAGATCTCATGTAACAGCTCATCGCGCGGGACGGGCCGATCGTTGTGCATCAGCAAGTATTGTAGAATGTCGACCTCGCGTCTCGTAAAGTGAACAATCTCTCCATTAGCACGTGTGCCAGTGCAATCAACTGAATCAATCGAAATAGCAGCAATCTGTAATATCCGATCCGCAAATTTCAACGCTGGCACCGACCTTCGCAGCACAGCTTGGACTCGCAGCACCAGTTCATGGACCGAAAACGGCTTAGTAATATAGTCATCGGCACCGAGAGAGAGACCATTTATGATATCCTGGTCCTCGGTTTTGGCCGTAAGAATAATTATCGGCTGCTCCTTGTCAACCTTTCGAATCTCCTCGCAAACGGTGAAGCCATCGAGTTCGGGAAGCATCAAGTCGATTATCACCATCTCGTATTGATTATTGAGCGCAAGCTTCAGTCCCATTTTACCATCCTCAGCCGCCTCGACTTCGAACCCATGATAGGTAAATAAGTCAACTAAGCCTTTGCGAATGCTCTGCTCATCCTCGATTACTAAGATTCGCTGCTTGGATAACTCTTCGCTCATTGACTATATTATCGACACTAAACCTCCGGAGCGGTACCTGGTTAATGTAAAACTAATGTAAAAAAGTAACCATAGAGTTTACTCTAAAGTGCCTACACATTTTGGGAATCTAGCCCCACAATAAGTTTATAAACTTTGTTGTATCGGAGGTTATATGAGTCAATTCGGATCGAGAGCCTATTTTGGGGTAGCGCACCCCCGCACTCCTCGCATGCCGTATGTGCTGAGCTTTGCCGCCCTAGCCGGCTCACTCTTAATTACCGGAGCGATCTTTCTGCTCGACGGAGACCAGCCCCAGAAGCAAGCCAATACTCCAGAACCGGGGTTGAAGCAGGCCATCGAGATTATAGTTCCGGTACATGAAATCCCTGAAGGAACGGCACTCAACCCACAGTTATTTCGGAGGGTCAGTCTTCCGCTGGCCATTCTTCCGGAGAAGACAATACGTTCCGTGGAGGAGGTTCATGGAAAATTTGCACGTACAATCTTAGTTGCCTCGATGCCGATTACAGAAGCATATCTTCGCGCCACCCCAGCAATTAACGAAGTGATTGCCAAAATTCCCAAAGGGTATCGAGCCGTCTCAATTAGAGTAGATGATCGAAGCAGCATTCAAGGTTGGGCTGAGCCTGGGGCGCACGTTGACGTGCTATGGAATACTAACCTTAAAGGAAAGCCTGCGCTCGTACCGCTTGTTCGCAATGCTGCTATTTTGGCAGTGGAACGAGAGACTTCGCCAAACTCCGGTCGTGTAGCTCCACCGAGTGGTTTGACACTTCTAGTCTCGGTCGACGACGCAAAAAAGATTGATTTCGCTCTAACCGCGGGCACTCTGGTGGTTCATCTTCTCGGGATCGACGAGCCTTATGACCGCGGAAGCGATGAACCTATGACGACGGAAAAGATAATCAAAGAGCAGACGGTAGACCAAATCCGACCAAGTCGAGTGGGCTCTCTTTCGGTTAATGGGCAAAAGTTCGATGTAACGGAAGATGGACGGATAATGTACCCATCGAACGGTCCACTATCCAACCAACAGTCGGGCCTGGATTAAGACCTTTTCATTTTTTTTCTTTTTCTTCTTCTTTTTGGGTTTACCGTTGTTATCGTCCCCGTTATTTGAGCAGTCATACCAGCTATGTAGTGATTTCCAAGAGTCACTGCTGCATCGCGCTGATCCTCTGTCGCCGTGACAGCGGGTGCACTCAGAACTCGGCTTGTCTTTGACGGGTTTATTGCTGGTGGGACTATCCGACAGGTTAGGGTCTTCGTCTGGGTCCTGAGTGCTTCCGTCTACACCTTCGGAGGGAAAATCGAATATCGGTTCAGTATCAGATTGAGGTACCGGACAGACTAGGACGAGCTGGTGCAGCGAGATCCAAGCTTGGTCGCTGCAACGAGCCTCACTTCTAAACGTATGACAGGTTGAACATTTACTCCGAGTAATTTGACTTTCTATTGACTGAGCGGCAGTTGTTTGGCGCGCTGCAGATTGCTTAATATCGATGGCTACGAGCTTTAGTTCTGTCAAATCTTCGGTGAGTGTAGCGCCGATTTGAACCTGGGAAGCACTTGACGGGATGGATTCAAGAAGCAATCGTGCTCCTCCCCAGCTACCTTCTACGTCGATCCAAACATCTCCCGATAGCGCAAGTGTATTGAGCGCAAAGTCTCCATCGGAGTTGGTCATGGCAGCTTCTCCCGTCGAAAGCAGGGTTACTGCAGAACCAGCCACCGGCTCACCATCAGAATAGAGTAATGTGCCGATCAGTTTCTTTTCCCCAGCCGATGACAGGCCAGTTGACTGTTCGGCCGGACCGACTCCACAGCCGAATAGGAAGAGCGTGGCCGCACATAGCAACCACAAACATACTACCGATTTCGAACCTATCGCTCTAACAATAAACCGCACCTTAGATTTTCTCCCTGCGACAGCCAAGCGCAAACACAGGAGATTGAGCAAGATCAATGCCACCGATAGACGAAGACCAACCGATATCGAATAATCCTTTCGAGTCCGAGAGTTAGACACGCTGGTAACCAAATATGGTGGACAGCTAAGAAGGTTGGACGCTGAAGTCCGAGCCACAAGCCACGCAAAGAGTATAACTTTAGAGAGACTGAATTAAATGCTCTAATTTCCGGATATTCTCTTCTTTTTTAGCTTGCCTATGCCGCTTGGCGGCTTCCGTATGCCAACGATGACCGCGCATCAAACCCAGAAGATTTTCATAAAATGCCTTCTTGTCCTTTACCCCATACTCGTTTCGAACAAGTTCTGCTTTTTCAAAAAAATCCTCCCTACCAAGATTACTGGTATCAGCGTCTAGTAAGTAACCGGATAACCTTGAAGTGGGACAATGCTCTGCGGCTATTCCGTATTTAGTCAGCATCGTATCTTCGATCATGGTTTCTACCGCCAATATATCGAACTCCTCAAAATTAGAGTCCTCCCGCATGGCCTTAGTTGCAAATTCAGCACCTATGCGCTCATGATTCTCTCTAGAGACCACAAAGCCTGAATCATGAAAGGCTGCGGCCAAAGCAAGTAACGTGAGATCCTTTTCAGGAAGTTTATCGTCAAGTGCAAAGAAGAGGGTCTCCCGTAGGACATCTTCGGTGTGTGCCTGATTATGATAGAGCAGTCCTTCCGGAAGCTCCTCCTTCAAGCGCTTCAACACTCGATTAATGAGTGGAGCGTTCTTAAACTTTAATACCAAAGCGTCCAAATCTTCCATTCCGGTTGAGACCCTCGCCCGTTATTCATACCAAAATAGTGGGGGGAAGGTAAGTTTCATACAATAAAATCGGCGATTTAACTACTCGACTGAAGGGTCAAAGCGAGCGCGATCATCTCTCGTCTTATCAATCGATTAGGCTAATTTCAGCAATCGACCAGTCAAATATCGGGTCTGATCCGGTCTGAGTCAAAATCAGGCGACGGGATGGCTTGGGTGTAAAATAGCACGAGAAGCGCGACTCTCCGTCCAAAAGATATCTAAGATCATCATAGTTTGATACCTCACAGAGCCGCTCAATCGAACCTTCGCTTAACTCCCGCTCTATCCTTAATCCTCTTGGATAGTCGTGATACCAACCTCCAAGGGAGTACTCAAATCCTGCAAGCACCTGACTGCTGTTGTTGGTTCCGGAAATCGAAATAGTGAAGCTCATCCCATCGCGCTGCGGCGCCCCAGTACCCCAGCGCGTCTCCAAATTGCTATCAAGCGCAAGCTGCGTATCATCCGGGCGAAACTCTGATGTTGCTATAAGTCGATTGTTTGGAAATTTTTCCCCCTTACCGAACTTCGGACGAATTCGATCAATTATGGAATACTCAGAGACTATGCTCTCTCGAAAATCATATCCCAGACCGTTAAGAGCATTTTTCACCCGCTTTGCCTGAGCGGGCACTAAGACGAATGGAAGCGATGAATCATCTAAGGCTTCGCTCGCTTCTTCATAGCTCTTGATACGAATCTGATGCGGCGCCTGAAACAGACGAAACTTTATTCGCTCATGGGTTTCAAATGCCAGTCTATAACCGATCCAATAGTTGGTTCGAACGAATTTATATCCTTCCCTATCTAACCATTGGATTAAATCGGAATGATCGTGAGCTACTCGCTGTTGATCGAATACGAAAGGTTCTCCAGCAATCGCAATTCCTCCCCAATACGAAGAGGACAAATTTAATAAAAGAATTATTAGGCTAAGCGCCGACGCCGCAAATCTCTTTCGATCCGTCCAGAGCTGGCCCAAAACTACACCACAAAGTAGATAGACACCCACATAGATCGGAAGAAGGTAGCGCGGGGCCTGGACTAAATACCCAAATGAACTCAATGCAAAGATTAGAATAGCTGCGGATACAAAGAGGAGTAATAGGTTAACCCCATAGTTTCTCCGCCTCAAAAATAGGAGAAAAAAAACTATCGCCAGAACCAAATACAGAATCGGCACCCCGATACCGGAAACGGCCTGCTCATGCCAAAACCGCTTAGCCCCAAATAATATAGGGATGCTAAGGTCGAATACGCCCCACAGATGCTCGAGACTCTCATTCAAGGTGGCGCGCTTGAACATACCAAATGAAATGAACCGGTGTTGAAAGTTATAGATCCAAAACGGAAGCCCGCCTACAAAAAAACCTATCAATCCGATTAATCCATGTTGAAGCACCCCCCGAACAGATCTCCTAGTTAGGTGCAGAAAGAAGAAAAGTCCTATTGGGAAAGCAAAAAATACGATCTGATTGTTAATCCACCAGCCTAGTCCTAGTAGCAGTCCAATTAACAGAGTCGATTTTATCGGTGGGCGCTCATATCCTAACCACTTGATCGCCAATAAAAGCGTCAGCGCACCGACAAATACCAATTCTATAAATCCTCCGCGCGCCATGCTGCTCCAAAGCAGTAGCGCAGACGGCGGTATAGCAAAAAATAAAACCGCAAAGCGTGCTCCAAGCTTTCCGGAGATTTTTACCCCGATCGCATACACTCCCGGGAAAAGGGCGATTGAAAAGAAGAGCGGGACAGCTTTCAGGGCAAAAGAACTCACCCCAAAGATCGCAAAGCTCAAGGCTACGCAAAGCGCCTCGAAGCTCCCCATATAATGCTGACCATAGTAAAAGACTGGAATCTCTCCCCCCTCTAAAATATGCTTCCCCATCAGACCGACAATCGCCTCGTCAGCGTCAATCACGAAGTCAGCCATATATAAGTAGTGTACGCGTAGAACTAGGCCTACCAGCATTGCGGCCCACAGCCACCAATCGCGAAAGATTATAATTTCAGAAGAGCAGGGCTTTTTCATACGCGACCAGGGTCTTTTCCACAGTTTTTGACCAAGGAAACTTTCGGGCCTGCTCTAATCCACGCTGCTTCAATTCTGCAGACTTATTTGGATCGGTCAATACCAAGGCCAGCAACTCAGAACACTTTTCA
>CAZJXY010000016.1:0-18182 GCA_964549925.1 uncultured Bdellovibrionales bacterium
CTGCCCTGCGCCAGAAACTACTCCGCCGCATTGCACTTTTTTACACAATCCGCAATCTCTAATTGGCACCTTACGGCCCTCCGAGAGCGGCAAGAATCTCCTCAAGGAGCTCTAAGATACGCGGGAATCCTGTCTCTGGATTTTCTTGGTTCTCTGCTATTTCGCAAAGAAGATTACTAGTTAGCGTAAAGAACTGATCTTGGCTCGCAATTTTCGAACCGCATAAAAGCTGCTCGCATGTTCCACAATCTCCTACTGGCATTAAAGGACATTCCTATGAGCCGTGGCGTTAATACTTAAATTGTAGCCAAAAACTTGGTCACTCTCATTTGGAGTATAGATTCTATACTGCACAGTAAACGTCCCCGAAGAAGAAGGAGGAACCGTCATTCCCGTAAGTCCATCAAGAAAACCAAAGTGAAAATAATATTCATGAATATCCGCGCCAACCGCTCGAGGAGGACCACCTACGTTCACGAATCCGCCACCGTTTATACTCACTTCAACGTTTATTAATGCGTCTGCTCCACCTGCGCTAATAACGTTAGCTGAGAAGGAGTGTCCCCCAGTAATAACAAGTTCTGAATCCGTGTAGGGATTTGTGAACCCCACAGAAACAACCCCAGTGAGATAATAAGGATCCTCAAAGGGAATCTGGGATTCGTCTAGCTCGTCAGTTAATGACTGAAC
This sequence comes from uncultured Bdellovibrionales bacterium, assembly GCA_964549925.1. Classification (GTDB taxonomy): domain Bacteria; phylum Bdellovibrionota_C; class UBA2361; order UBA2361; family J135; genus CAZJXY01. Next base: position 691 of record CAZJXY010000016.1, read on the forward strand.
GAAGGGACAACAAGATCCACCACCTGATAATGGATACTCGCAGCCGTGAGGCGAAACGAAAATATCGGGCTCCCCTCCATTCCCGCTGATAATGTAGGGCTCGTTACCAACCAGATCCTCTACCCATCTAGCGAAGCAACCTTTATGGGAGGCCCCGAGAATATCTTTTGTCCCTAGAACCGTTACTCCATCAGCTAACTCACCGGTCTGGTAAATAAAGCAGTATTCCCAAACCTGATATCTTTTTCCGCTTACCGCATCGCATACCCACTTACACGTAGCTGGCTCCTTAAGAACAGCCTCTAACGTCGACCAACTATACGTTCCATCCTCATCGGTTTCCGGACAAACTGTTGGCGCCACAAGATCTGGCCCCAGACACAAAATGAACGGAGCATTTGAGCAATCTGAACCGCTTAGTTTCGTCCTGGTAAAAAATTTTACTGTCTTCATAGTCGATGGTGGTGGTGGAGGTGGCTGCTGCCCCTGAGGATAAGATCCGGATAGGTAAGCCCTATCAGCCTCATCTATCGAACCATCGGGCTGGATTGGGGCAATTCCAGGGATCCCTGCCCCAACCGAGCCTCGTCGTTTGCTTTCCGAATCAATGGCCACTAGTTGAACTTACCTCGAGTAAAGGTCGTCCCATCGTCTGATTGAGTGGAAGTTCCTAACACTGTCGTTCCATCGTTCTTAAACGATTTCTGCTCAGTGCCAGTTGTTGTAAGTTTATTTCTCATCATCTGATAAACCCATTGAAGCATTTGTTTGATAGTGGGACTCGTTCCTGGCATCGCCGAAAGTTCTGCTTGCGTGTCTACGCTTATAACGTCAACCACTTCAGCGTTTACAGCAGCAAGACCAGCTCCCCCCAGTGTGGTAGCTGTGCCAGTTGTGGTGACCGATACCACCGCGCCCGAGCTAGTGTCGATTTCTCCAGTTCCAGTCCCGTCTTTTATCGTAACTGCTGGATATCCAGCCGTTGCCGGCGCTGCGACCGTAGTCGCATTCCACTTAGCTACGTTAACATCCGGAGTTTGATGGCAAGCTGCTACGTTATCCCCGTAAGTAAAGAAAGAAACTGCCTTACTGGCAAACCTCGGACTCGCGGCAGCATCCTGCAGAAACAACTTGGTCTGACAAACGCTGGTTAGTTCCGCAGCTGAGATTGTTATGTTGTAGCAACCATTCGTTAAGGCAACTGGCTGGTTAGTGCAGTTAGCAAGCGCAGCTCCGTCCTTAGATATCTTACAGCAGGCTGAAGCAGCGCAATCTGTAGCGCTAAACGAAACTGAGTTAATAAACAAATCAACGTCAGCCTTGTCCCGTATACAAACGTTATAGCTTCTCGCTGTTGCATACTTGGTCGTAACCAAATCATCAGCGAAGCAAGTTATCGGAAAGAGCCCCAGTAAGATAAGTGCAATTAGCCTTTTCATTTCGTCCTCCTAATAATCATCAAGAATTACAATTTTGCTGGTCCCCGGCGTGGGGGTGGGCGTTGGTGTAGGTGTCGGAGTAGGTGTCGCCGTTCCGTTCTCCTGGTGCGCTCCGATGTCCCATGGCACACTTCGAGAGAACCCCTTAACGTCAATAGTGAATCCCTCGGCCGCAGCGCTTAAATCCGCCCCGTTACCCTTCGCCTCAGTATCTAAGGGTGACAAAAGGAAGTCATCTGCGCCTTCGTTTACGAAGGTAACAACCTTACTGTCGTAAGTATTATTAGGAGAGGAGGTGTCCTCAGAAAGATTATTGCCCGTCGTTAAGACCGAACTTCCGGTATCCCCATCGTAACCAAGCAAAGTGCCTTGCGCTATGTTGTTAAATAAATCCATGGTAGCTGATGCTCCGTAGGATCTATAAATAAAGCAGGCATCTCCCGTGGCGTTAGAATAGCAGGTGTTGTTGTATCCATACACCGCATCGCTTGGCTGAGTGCGTAAACCGACTCCGCCCTTAAAGTCGTAAATAATGTTATTCTGGACAATCTTAGTTACGCCAGATGTTTCTCCGAATCCGTCAAATATGCCTCTCGCAGTTTGATTGGTATAGTCACCAGTGTAGCGAATAAGGTTTTGACCGATAAATACGTAACCACTTGTCGCGGCACCTGGAAGATCTATGAAAATACCATTGGCTGGGGTTCCGCCTGCGGCAGAAACTTTAGCCTGATCAATTTGAAGATAAGTTATTCTGGTAAACGGAACACGTAGCCTAATAACCGCTTCGTAGTAATCACCGGCAATTCGGTAAATACCCGTATTCCAAACCCCCGCATGTCTAGTGCTAATGTCTGTAGTGAATTCAATGTAACGAGTAGCGTCGGTGGTGATACCGTTAATGTCTAACCCGGTATTAATATCACCGCCGGCGTCTGCCACCGACCCTGCGAGAAAGACCGTTACTTGAACGTCAGAAGCAACAAAACTTGGAAAGTCAGAAGCAATGTCTGTCATTGCTTGTTGGGCAGTCTTGTAAGCACCAGCGCCCCCTGGCGAACCCGCGCAACTATTTGAGGTCCCATCACCGTTGTTAGCGCAGTCGGTATTTACATAACGAAGCGTGAGCGTCGCAGCATCGACATCACTAACTAGCAATCCAAGAAGCAGCAAAAAAAGTAATAATAATTTTTTAAACATCGCTAGCTCCCATAAATCGGTAGATATGCGTTACCAATGCTTACAGGTGTTGGTGTTGGTGTGGGTGTGGGAGTCGGTGCCCCTGATCCAAGAAGAAAACCTTTCCCTGCGCAATTAACAGAGGTTGCCTGTCCGTCTGAATCGATTGCCGGATCTTCGTTAAAACTATTTAAATCCCATCCTCCACTTTGCCACGAAGCAAGACCGGTATAGTTTGCGCCGCAAGCGTCTGGATATAGAACAAACAAGAAAGGTGTTGATGCTGTATTGAAATAGCAGTTATCGTTAGTCTCTAAGCCACCACCTGAAACTATCGTTGGGCAGGTGGTATTATCGCAGTACCTACACACCCTAAAAAATCCATTCTCACCGTCAGGTTGGTATCCAGTAGCATCGTCAACCGCAACGTTATCGTGAAGATTAAGTGCTGGGCTAGTTAACGTGCCTACGTTTGGATTGAAAATAACAAACGGTCCACCATCAATCGTGTTGTTATAGACCTCCGAGTTATGGAAATAACCGTTACCATCTTGAACGTTGGAAATGGCCATTATGCCGCCGGGACCAGCCGTTCCTCCAATGTTTTTAAAGTAGTTATTGTAGACCGTCATCTGAGCGTCCACCCACTGGACACCAGAATGGAGACAGTTGATACCTACGTTATAAGAAAAAGAACTTCCTGAATTCTCGGAAGCCAAATAGCGGTGCTTGTTCTTAAAGCAGTGAGTCTTGGCAGAGCCAGTTACGAAAGCAATGCTGTTGTAGACACTAAAAGAATCTGATCCTGTTACATAGATCTGAGCGTTGTTAACGCCAGTTGGGTTTAGCGCCTCAAAATTATTGTAGGAAATAAGATTAAACCCTTCAAAATCAATAGTATCAACCACCTTTATTCCGGCTAGATTATTGTTCTGATTCCCGCCGATGCTATCAACTATGGCGCCATAAAGAACATGGCCAGTTCCTCCCAAAAGATAAATCCCAGCTGTAGCGTAGCCACCGCTGACGTTTATTCCAAAATGAGTCCAGTAATCTGACTCCTGAATCTGATACACAGGGAGTTCTGTTGGACTGCTTCCTTGACCAAGGATGGTAGCGCCTAAAGGATTAAGAACATAAATAGGGTTAGTCGGTGTTCCATCTTTGTTGTTAACGTAGAACTGTCTAATCGTTCCGCTATCGTTCCACGTCCCGCTAATATCGTCAGCGGTCATAATAAAAACATCACCAGGCTGTGGAGAGCGATAATGAGCGTAGCCAGGGTTAGAGAAAAAATCCCACCGGTAAGGATCCGCAAAGCTTCCATCTGGAGTTCCGCTGCCAACTGCGTCAATCCAGAATAGATTGAGACCACCCGGAACTATATTTGCCGGCAGGTTCGTTAGGTTGTGGCAGGTTCCCCACGTTCCATCTGGTTGACATTGCGCAAGTTCCATCGCTCCGCAGGGAGGAGAGGCAAGTATAAAGGCTTTCCATGCCCCTGGATAAACGGTCCTGTCGGTATCGTCGCAATCAACCGATGCTGCCCAGCCGTCTCTGTCTTCATCAGGAGAGGAGCATAGACTTGTAAAGTCTGGAGCGGCTGCACCTGGAACGGTATCGCCGCAAATAGTCTCTGCAAATGAGACTAGCGGGAAGAAAACTACAAGCAATAGGACAATTAAGAACTTCATTATTCCCTATCCTTCTCGATGGAAACCAACAAATCTTTAAGCCCTTCCTTTTCTTTTGACACGCGCGCAGGACCGGAGTTTCCCGGATAGAGCTTCTCTAGTTTGTTAACTCTTGCTTTTGCGATCTTCTCGACCGCAGATTGAACCTTGGCCTTACGAACCTCATCAGCATCGTCAGACTGATAGTAGGTCCCTCCAGCTATAGCAGTAACGAGACTTAGTACGGTTGCGGTAATTTTCGTCTTGGTCTTCACACTCCCCCTTTAGATAAAAAGGGGATGGAGGTCTTTTCGGACTCCCATCCCCTTTGAGTAACTTTCTGACCCTCAAAAGGGGGTTTAATTAAGCCGTGGACTCCTCGCAATCAATTAGTCCACTGCCATCGCACCCTGGGCAAGTTGCATCGGTAGCAGTCGGCACACAAATACTGCAGACTCCTCCACCTTCACAAAACTGAGCGTAAGTCAGGTCTACCGTGTATTGCAGCGAACCCGTGTCAGCTACCGTAATGGTCGTATCGAGTGTCGAACCATCATTGAAGAACAAGGTTACCGTATCAGCCACCGTTGCTCGAAGCAGACGGTCAAGAACTAACGGCACGGTGTCTTCAAGAACGTTACAGAGTAGCGACTGCATAACTCTCGCTGTGCAGTAACTTACATCCAGGCATCGAAGCGTAGTGTAGTGACCAGCTTCGAAACAAGGAGCTTCGGTAAAGGACACCCTTACCTTAGTCCCATCTGAACTTACCTCTTCGACCGTTCCACTAACGAAAGCACCGTTTACGGTATCAATCTGAGCGGTATCATCGGCCTCGAGGCTCGTATCCCGGTCGAAAGTAAACACAGCTTCTAGTGCAGACACCGCTCCACATACCCCGATAACTCGAGGACAAGGACATGGCTGCGCTGGAAGAGTGTTATCGCACTCAACTGGATCAGGAGGACAGGGAGCCGGATCCCAATAGGAGATTCCCAAATCCCCTGGACGACGCTTAACAAGAATCGCCGGGATATCCGTAAAGTCCCCAGGTTCTACCCCAATTTCAGCCGTGGTGACATAACGACCAATCCGGCGGAATGGATCGCATTCGCGAGGAGGGTTGTGCCACTTCCAGTCAAACATCGCGACTTCAGCGTCAAAATCCGTAGCCCCACCGACTGAGCTTAGCGCCCGGCGCGAACGAAGATTAAATAAATCGCGAGTAAGGATAAGAACCAATTCGAATTCGGCAGCGTGATACGCAGGATTCGTAATCGGCCGATGCCCAATTTCAATCGGAAGGTTCCGATCGAATGGAAACACCCGATGAAGAACGCCATTCGAATCCCGATTGTAACGCGGCGCGTATAAATCGGGCATTAGAATGAAGGGTCCAAAAGTCGTAAGAAAGTTGTAACGGTCAATAAGCTCACAACTTGTCTTTTGGCACCAACGAAGGTCCTTACGAATCTCCGGATTCTCGTAATACATGTCGTAGAGAGTTTCCGGATGACCAACAAGACCAAAGGCCGGGAATCCATCGACGTTCCCTAATGCATACGCTCCAGCTTCCTGTGACAGAATGGAGTAAAGGTTGAGAATCAAACGATAATCCAAACGACCTAACTCTACTCCAGTTGGAATAGTCGGGAAGGCATGAGGATTAGTTTGGTTTACTGGCAACCCTGGAAGGGCCATATACTTAATCGCAAACTGAAGGGCAGCGTTTCGATTGAGCTGCTCCCGCATATTTGCGGAAATATTCGCCAGGTTCTGGAAAATCATATCCTGAGTGGCTTTGTATTGAAAGAACGTTCGAATGTCCTTAATACAAATAGGTTGTGTCTGAAGATCTCTTGCCATCAAATCGTATGACAAGGTTTCTAGGCCATGACCCACAGTCTCAGGATTGTATCCGCAGGCGTTGTTTGCTCCGCAAAGAGCTCCTTCTTCTGCAGACCGGGAGACTTGAACCTTTCTCCAGCCATCGAAATTGTCATACTGAGGACCGATATCGCCAAAAAAGCGAACCTTATCGAGTCGTAACCCGGCGCCATCAGGAAATACTTTTACTGGATAAAGATCGACCCAATAACGGGCCATCTGGTAGGTTCTATCTGTGACTTCTTCGTCAACGTATTGTTCGGCCTTTTTGAACATCAGATCGACTTGATCTGAATTACAGCCGCAATCGCCTTGAGCTAACATAAGATTTAATCCCTATTCGTTTAAAGTTTTAGGAACTTTTTGGTCGCTGCCAGCCGATAACGAGGCTAAACGCTTTTGGCGCGAAATTAACGAACAGGCCGTAACTTACGGTTACGAATCGAAATGATAGCCCGACAGGGAGTAACGTTCCCCTGTACCCGTAGTAGACACATTAAAAACATTACCAATTTTATGGCAAGAGCTTTTTATTCAGAGGCCTCTTTAGTAACCGCATTATAGATTTCAGCCGCCCTATCCCTCTTGCCACCCTTTACCTCTCCGTTCATCATTGCCCTAGCTCCACCATTTATAGCCGGCCTTTGAACAGCTCTAGACTTCTCTTGAGTCTGCATAACTGATTGCCATTGCTTATAAATTGTCGACCTAGCAGCATTAATATTAGCTGCAGCCACCGCCGTCTGAACAGTTCTTGCGAGCCATGAGGCAAACGACTTATCGACTACAGAGCCGTTTCGAATCATTCTCTCAATATGGGCAATTCCCATCTCGTAAGCCTTTCTAGCGTCCCCTAGAATTGGCCTTACCACCTTTTCATTGTGGTCCTTCTTTCCCGGAATCTCCACTAACTCAAATATTTTGGCATCGTCGGGAGCCTCGATAGCGTCCGTTAACGCCATAGACCATCCATCGTTTACTACTTTTCCAAAGTATGCGTTCCGCTTCTTTTCGTTCTCAACCGCTATTTGCTCTTTCTGCGCCTGAAAATGAGCTAAAGCATCTTGTGGTCTCTTCTCGTAATCCTTTCTCTCCGCAATAAGTCCAATAACTTTTTGCTTTAGATTCTTTAAGTCTGCTCTCGCATCAAAAGACTCGAAAGATTCCATTAAGAGCTCATCAAGCTCCTTACGACTTTCTGTTGCAAGAATATCCTCAACCACTCCCTCCTCAACCCCGTAACTCTTTACAATCTCCCTCATTTCAGAAATGAGGGTATTTACTCCACCGATATACTTTTCCTTAAATTCTGGATTCTCGTGAAGCGCAAAAAGCTGTTCATAGGGCTCAAGCTTGGCAATCCTTGCCTTAAGAGCTTCTGTCTCTCTGCTATTTATCTGGGAGGCAGCTTGGGTGAGCTTCTCTTCTAACTGCTGCTTCTCAGCAAGTAGAGCCTCCTTTTCGGCAGAGAGGCCTGTAGCAATCTGCCGAAGCTTCTTAATATTATTTTCCTTACTAAGATCGCCCGGAGTTAGAGGCTCCTCTTTCTTTTCTTCCTCAAAAACTGGCGCGGTCAAAGATGTGACATCAACAAAGTTTTCTGGAACCGGGGCAGCCTCTACTTTTTTTTCTGGCTCCTTAACCTCTTCGACTACAGGCTCCTTAACTTTCGTCTCTGCCTTGCTCTCTTTAAGTTTCGCCGCTCCTTGAAATAAGTCCATCGCCCTGTCGCGGGTAATTCCTCCCTCCTTGGGGGGCGAATCTTTTTTAGGTTCAGGAGTTTCTAGTGTTTGCTTCTTTCCGCCAAATACTCCCTCTTGAAGCGCTAAGAGCTCAGCATCTGGAACTTCGCTTATTGCTGGAGCAAAGTAGGCTGGAACTTGAATTGTTTTTTCACCTTCCGGAGTTGCTTGTTTTTTTGGCGCCATGATTTCTCCTATACGTCAGATAATTCTTTGTCAGTTGCCCCTGTAAGCTGCTTCACTACTTCGCTTGAGCCAAAATCAGCCTCCTCGGCCGGCGCGGTGGCGGCCGTTGCGTAGCCATCAATATCAAAAAAAAGATTCACCGCAGCAAGCCAACCCCTACGCTCAGCACTGTCTAAGGCCATTACCTGAAGAGGGGCTTCGTAAGGAACGTTTACTGGCTCTCCAAGCCTTCTCGCCACATTCTCAAAGCCAATTTCTCTAAGGATATGGATTGCTTTTCCAAACTTAGCCATCTGAGCTGGGTTTGAAATAAAATGATTAAACAACTGCTCGCCCGTCATTTTTAAAACACCTCACTACGTTCTTTTCCACTTACCTTTTCTTGCTCACTTATTTCCTCTGCGGCCGCCTTTGCCTGCGCGATGCCAATCTCAGAAATCGCTTTCGCCTTTTTAACCTCATTCTCAAAGGAAACTTTCATACGGCCAAGAAGGAACTGCAGCTGATCCCGTCTAGCTGAGCGCTGGGAATCCTCTTCAAGCTTTCTAAGCTTTAAGCGTCCATTCATTTCAATCTCTGCCATCTTAAGTCGCTCCTCCCCTTCCATCGCGCTCATCTGCTCATCTTGTTTTCTCAGATCTCTAATCTGCTTATCTCTCGCCTCTTGAGCATTATTGGCAATTTTATCCCCGTAGTTAGCAAGAATTGCCCACTTAGCATTTAAAGACTTGGCTAAATCCTTTCTAGTCGGGTCTTGCGATAAGAAAAGCAAATGACGAACGAAATGTGGGCCAACAGTTTGAAAGGCAATGTCCACTTCGAACAAAGAATAGTTTCCATACTGGCCAGCATCAATCTGCGGAGTCTCGCTACCAGCTTCCCTTGCTGACATTTCCGCCTCATTAAACCCTTGGGCAATTTGTTGCAGCCTTGCAAGGTGAGACTTAGCATGAATCGCATGGTTCTGGTCGTTACCAACCACAACCATTTCACCTTTTTCAAGCTGGTTGTTCTCGACCGAAGCCGTTGATTCCTCATCAGAAGGCGAATTCTCCCTGTCTTCCTGAGGATAGTAACGATCGATGTAACGATAGCCGCGATTAGCCGCGATAAAATCCTCAACAACAGCTTCCCGGCCTTTTTCTCCAAGCACCGGAAGGATTTGCATCATTGTTTGCGTTTCGATTTGATCCGCCACCTGAGAGCCGGAGCCAGAAGCACGAGTGGCAGTAATATCCATGTGATCTGGAAGTCCATTTTGTCCCTCATTAGCTCTTGATAGCTCAAAAAACTCCTTAGGAACTCCTCTCTGCTCACACCGCTCCATCATTCTTTTAACAACAGGGTCGGATTTATTCTTAAGCATCTTCCTGAATATCTCTCTAAAGAGATAATCAAGCTGCTCATAGTAATGGGCAATTCGATTCTTCTGAACCCTCGCCTCTTTAGTCGCCTGAAATCTGACTTCCCCAAGTGTTCGGGGCTTTCCATCCGGCGAATTCATAAACGCGCCAGAAATATTATTATTCGCTTCTAACTTACTTCTAAAATACTGAACCCCTTGAACGTTAGGAGCCAAATTCGCTCCCATTAAGTTCTGAATAAACTCACTCTCCCCCACATCAACAAATCCACCATGCATAAACTGAATTTGCTTAAGGTCCCTGTTTTTCCCGGCTCTCGTTCTTACTAGAACCGTCGACCCGCGGCGCAGGGCGTCCATTAGGGAGTTATCAAGCTGAGTCATCCCTTCAACGGTATTAAAAATTCTATGACCAATGCCTTTAAGACCATGAAGATACCGCTCGCCTGGAGTGAAGGTAAAAATCTTAAAGGCTTCCTTCATCTCTCGATATTGGCTCTGAGAGAAAAAGGCATAGTCATTTTGATTTAACTTCCCAGAGAACTTTCCATTCGTTAGTCCTGGCATGTTTGGCTGGAAGATTCCGCGTGATACAGAGCCGTCATACTCTTTTATAAAGGCTGAGATAAAAAGAATATCATCGTTATAAAGCTGGTCCATCCTTGTATCGCCGTTTCTAATCATCTGCTGAATCTCGCCAAAGAACTGGTCGGTATAAGTCTTCTGGCGGTTTCCAAGATTAGCATTAAAAATCAATACAGCTTTAAGAACATCCTTATTCCAGTCGCCTGCGTCCTCCATGTCAATGATGTCCCAAATCTCTTGGGCGTTCATGACATGCTCAATAAAACAAATCGTTATAAAGTCTTCGTGGTTCCTCGTTCGCTCTGGAACCAAAAATCTCCACACGTCAGCGACGTCAAATCTCCAATCATCTTCATCAGGCCAAAAGATGTAACTCGCGCCAAACTTAATTAAGTCCAGCTGATGTTGGTTCATGAGAGACGAGAATCTAGACCAGCCTCTAAGGGCTCGGTCGAATTCTTCTGAGACTATTTTACCAATGACCGGGTTCTCGTAAGGGGCCGAAATATCCGTCTCGACCTTTGCGATGCATTGGACATCATTAAAAAGTGACCAATAAGCAAGAGAGACAGACTCAATAAAAGCTTCGCCGTCTCTCCAGTTAACATTAGAACTTGCAAGCATCCCTCCACGTTTTACGGAATCCCTAGAGTAAGGAGGGTTTCCATCAATCATTCCCTGAATTCTTCCATACGTCTTACAGCGACGGATATGCGCATTTCTTACAGACGTGTAAACCGCATAAGCGCCAAAGGCGGTTGGTATTCTTGTCTTCGGCGCATTAAGCTCATCGCTTCCTGGGGCAAGGACAATCGGCTGCTCGCCAGTAACGGCCAAAGCATTTGACTTAACAACCCCATTCACTATTCCGCTTGTGTTATCAACTATCGGCATTAGGCTCCTTGGATTCTGATTCTTGAACTGGCTTTATCTGCCAACAGTATAAAGGCTCGCCATTAAGTCCAGGAGTTCCGCAAGGAAGTCTAGCCACCTCCTCATCAGACAGCGAGTCCTCAACAATTTTTTGCGAGATATGAACCTTCGCCCTTAAATTACAACTACATATCTCACAGCTAAATAACTTATCATCAGAAGGGGTTTTCCTGGGAGAGCCAATTAATCTATGGACCATCTTGTCTGTATAGAGCCTCGCCTTTGAGTCGTCCTCAGAAAGTTTATTATAAGGACAGTTAAGACAAGTCTTAGCGCGTTTCTCTGCCACATCTTGCTCAACTAAGGCAGCCTTTCCTCTTGAAAGCATCTTAGCTGCAGCCTTCGCCCCCCTGATATACTGACTGGCTGTGCGCTTTAATGGCGGCACGTCAAAACAATACCGCTTCATATCAGGCTGGCCACAAAGCCAGTTCTCGACCTGAAACCTTAAATCCTTCGGCACCTCCAACTTATTCTCAACCCTGTAAGCAGATATGTGCGTAAGAAGGGAACTAAGAGAATCATAGTCCTTAGAATCAAAAGCAAAATTAGTGTCAGGGTCGACGTATCTCCATCCCCCCGGCGGCCTAATCAACTTGCTCTTAAGACGATTCATTTACTTTTCTTTTTTGATGTAACCAAAGAAGTCGCCTGGTCCTTGGAGAGAAAAAATACAGCCTCAATATACTTTATCAAAAAATCTTTATCCCAATGGCGAGCTCCTTGCTCCAGAAAGTGAATAACAATTTTTGTCCTCTTAACTCTCTTTGCAATATCAGTCGCCCTTACCCCCATCTCGGTTCTAAATTCCCTTGCTAGTCTTCCAAGGAGTTTATCATCCACCGTCAAAACCAAGTCGCCAAATCTCTCCGATGGAAGAGTAAGAGATTCCTTAATCATTAAAAGAGCCAGCTCTACTGCTTTTCTGGGAGGCATATAACTACTATCTCTGTCCTTTCTTCCTCTTCGGTCTTAACGATTTCGACTCTTTTCGAGACTTGGGAAATATGTCTCGAAGAATCGCCCGGAAGTAACCCTGCTCGTACGAGCTCGTCAATTGCATACTTCGCTCCCCCGAGATTATCCGGGTCGGTGTGGAACCGTGAGTAACTTGTAATTGCAATTTCAAACCTTCTATCATCTTTCGGCTTACCCACTTCAGTGCGTTTTTTGCGGCTAACTTGCTTCTTAGATTGCTTGATAACGTTTGATTTATCGACGGGCACCGAAACGGAAGAATCAGAACTAGCTTGTCGAAATAAGTCCCAGCCAACGGATGCTGACTTTGACTTCGAATGCCACTCTCCTTTCTCATCCTTCCAGAATCCCCTCTCAATTGCCTCTTTCTCTGTCCATCTCATCCTTCCAGAATCCCCTCTCAATTGCCTCTTTCTCTGTCCATATCATAAGAGTAATATGGTTTCTATTTAGTATAAACTCACCCGGTAATTAATGGCTAGTTCTAAAATAACCAAACCCTCGGCCCCTCAAACGTTCCCAACCGTTCAAACGGAAGACGGCTTAATGGTCGATGCCTTTGGGCAGCTATGGCCGCTCCAATCCGATATAGCCATTCATCTAAATTGCTACCGCATGGGACTAACCAAAGAAGAAGGCGGCATGGGACCGGCTCGCCACTTCTACGAAGCTTACATACGCCTATGGCCTCACCGGGCTATCGGCGTAAACGAATGGTTCATTAAACGAATAAAAACCTTCGTAGAAAGTCCCGCAAAAAACGAACGAATAATTACACTTGCAGGCGGTTCAGGGATTGCGAAATCTGCAGACGCCGCCTACTACGCAATCATGTGGTACTGGGCCGACCCAACACGCCGCGGAGTAATCGTAGGTTCCACAACTCTTGGAAGTCTTAAACAACGAATCTGGGCCTATCTAACTGAAGCCGTCAGTCAATGTCCATACGACATGGGAATGACGGTCAACTCCTCTCAAGCTCCATCAATGTTTGTTAACAAAGAAGATCGCCGCCACCGCATTATTGGCGTTGCCCTAAAACCAGGTGAGAGCGAAAAAACCATTGCTGATATCATCGGCTTTCACCCTGAAGGCGGCGTGTTGGTATTAATCGATGAAGGTACCGACGTTGCCGCAGCTATACTAGATATCCAAACAAACCTAGACGAATCCGATAAAGGCAAATTTTATCAAATGATAATTTGCGGCAATTCTTGTTCTCGCTTCGACCCCCACGGCCGCGCATCAGAACCAGCTGACGGATGGGACTCCATCGACCCAGATATCGACTCCGAATGGCCAACGAAAATGGGAGGCCGCTGCCTATACTTCGATTGCTACCGCTCACCTGCCGTAATCGGCAAAGAACAATTCCGCGCTAATTACAACTTTCTAATCAACGAAAAGAAAATTCGCTCTGAAGAAATTCGACTAGGAAAAGATTCCCCAGCTTTCTGGAGATTTGTGCGCGGATTCTGGCCCCCAGAAGATGCCACAAAAACAGTCCTCACTTTAACCATGGTTGCTCGCCACGGGGCAACTTCTCCCGCAAAATGGGCAGGCAGATGGCAAATAGAACTTGCCGGCCTAGACCCGGCATTTACCTCCGAAGGCGACGAATGTATCATGCAATTCGCAACTCTAGGCATGATGGAAAATGGCCTTATAGGACTAGAATATGGCCAGACAGTTTCCATGAAATTAGACTCTCGCTCCACCGAACCAATCACCTACCAAATAGTTCGCCAAGCACGAGACATCTGTGTGGCTCGCGGAGTCGAACCAGAATTCTTCGGCATGGACACATGGGGGTTCGGCGCCGGCGCCGGTGACATGTTAGAAAAAGAATGGTCCCCAAAAATTCAAAAAGTCGTCGGCATCGGCCTACCATCCGATGAATATATCGACTCCGATATGACTCAAAAAGCTATCGACCTTTATGACAGAAAAATTACCGAACTGTGGTTCGCTATGCGAACCTTCGTTCAAGCCGGCCAAATCCACGGCCTAGAAAAAATGGCAGTAGAAGAATTCTGCTCCCGCCAATACAAATGGGCTGGAAGAAAAATAGTCCTCGAATCTAAACGCGATTACAAAAAAAGAATGGGCCGAGAAGATAATCCGACCGGATCGCCCGATAGGGCCGACGCTGCAGCTATCGTTCTGGAAGTTGCAAAACGTCACGGCTTTCGTCCAGGAGGTAGGGAAATAGATAGCGACGAAAGAACCCATTGGCAGCAAAAATGGGAAGAACTTCGCTTCGGTCAAACGTTTGAAGAACGTGAACATATGTGGGAAAACGTCGGAGACATCTCGGATTCAGCAATGTTCGGAGCCGGAGAAGATGAATAAAAAAAATTTCAAAATATCCATAGATACGTGGGGGGCAGAGATTTTTGTTTGCGCAGGGACTCCCAGAGAAGTGGCGATTTCCACCTACCATAAAAAGATAGATCCAAACGTGCGCTTCTCGCAAGAAAACTCCCCCGCAGTAAGCGGCTCAGCGCTTGTCGAAGATTCCAATAAGAGTCTGGTCGTTTGGTTTCGCTCTGTTAAACCAGGGAGTAGGGTTATCACCCACGAAAGCATTCATGCGGCTTTTCATGTTCTAGAATCTTCTGGAGTCAAGGTTTGCAAGGAAAATCAAGAAGCGCTTTGCTACTTGGCGGATTTTATCGTCGGCTCAATAATTAGAAAATTATTTAAATAGCCTCCTTGCTATCTAATCCTCAATCCTTATCCCCCTCAAAGATTTCCAGTGGAGGGATAAAACCATAACAATATCTTCCACGTTATCAATCGCTATCGACTTCATTTCGCGACTACCAACCCGGATGATTCCATCAAAATACCTTGTCTCCTCCGAAGGAATCTTCACCGGATAGACTTCATCAATCCGCTTAAAGTCGTCTGAAAAAAGTCTAAGCTTAGCAACCCACTTTCCATTGTCCTTCGCCCAGAAAATTCTTGCTGCAGACATGGTAAAACCTTTCTAAACAAAGAGGCTTCCAAAAGTGTGGAAGGAAAATAAAAAAAGGGCCAGCCCTTTTTAGGGAGCTGGCCCTCGGTCGACTTCTTCCCTGCACGGAACTAAACTGTCGGATCCTCCGGCGACGGAAGCTCATCGTCTGTCTTCGCCTTGTCAATCGCAGCAGACAACGCTGCTGTAACTTCCTGGAACTTCGCTACTTCAGCATTTAACTGATCCGTAGCTTCCTGCGGAATGTCAGAGCTCAGTTGCTTAATAAGATCGTAAAGACCTTCTACGTGCTGATCTAAATCAGTAAGCTTCGTTCCTAGAACACTAAGCAAACTATCCCTCGCAGCACTAATATTCGCTTTCACTTCCTCTAAAGACATAAGAATTCTCCTCTCACCTGGAGTAGTAAATAAATAAAAGAATATCGATTTTCTTTTCATGGTCAGAGGTTAGCAAAAAAAAAGGAAAGGGGTGAGGGGGAGAAAAGGGGAAGGAGTGGTGAGTATGATGTGGGTCACAGGGAGGTTGGGGAGAGGATGGTTAAGAATGTCCCCTGGTTCCAATTGTTTAGAAAGGGGTAAAAAGAAAAAATTTTTTTCAGGGGGGCTTACGTACGTGCAGCCACGCGCGCGGGCCCACCCCCACCCCCCGTGGGTGTGGTCGACGCTAAGAAAAGAGATTCCTTTTTATTTTTCAATCCACACTCACCCACGCGCGCGAGCGCGAAGAAAACTCGCGGCTCTATATAGATAGAGGATAGACCATCGATACATACTCACTGCTTACCCATACAACCCGCAGAGACCGGCGCTCGAGCGCGCGCACACTGCGTGCCCTTATGGCAAATGCCCGATAAGAGATCATATGAGACATTACAAATCGTCCACCAATTCAACGTCAACAGCTTTAGGAATCTCTATCGCTTGCACGTCGATAGGGGCATCTAGGCCCCTTATGTCTTTTTTCTTTTTGGTTTTTGCCGGGGTTTGCCCTCCATGCATATGCACATGCTGATGCACTGCGTTTGGCCCCTCCTTCGGAGTCTGAACGCTTGGCGATTGGGAACCATAAGGGAGTAGATGCAGCGCCGCAAAGTCTTTTGTGGCTTGGCTTAGAGCACTCACGAGATCTTTGATGTCTCCGGGGGTTAGATTAAACTCGCGCTCTATGTGACCTTCGTCTTTGATCAATGTGCGGATCGTAATCTTGCCACTATCTAGCATCTCGCTCAGCTGCTCTATAGCTCTTGCGAGCCCCTTCGTTGTCCTCTTATAAACCCCCGAAATCTCGTGTCTCTGCTCTACGAGAGACGGCACGATTAACCGGGTCTGTTTTGAGGCCGCATCATGAGCATTCGCGGGCTCTCCGAAGCTCTTAATAGCTTCAGCAGTGCGCTTTTGTTGAGTCTTAGCAAGTCTATAACGCCAAGTATTTAGCTTGCCGGAAGAGACTCCATACTTTTTTGCAAGCTTGGCCGACGACTCGCCCGCCATTAGCGCGTTAACTATCTCTTCTCGATAAGGTCTAAGCTTTGGATCTAATTGACTTTTCTCGCCCATAAAGAAAATAGTTTACAAAAGTTGAAAACTGTGACAGCGTAATATCATCAGTTGTGAGTGTAGCTGTTAATGAGGATCAAGCCAATCATGAATCAATCACGATACAGAGTCCGAACTAGAAGCCTCAATCCAATGAAGGATTCCACGTATGTCTATTTCCATAGCCTCGAAGAGGCTGTGGGCTATGCTGAATACCTCGATCGCGCTTGCACGATTGATAGACAAGCACCAGGGCTTCCGTGGGAACAAGTCAGGAGTTATGAACCGCACATAAATACTAAACGGTTGTCTTATTAATCCCGCACAGAGTCGCCTAGGGATAGGCGATTCAATGCGGAATTAGCCGCGAGAGAGAGAGTAACCATGGAAAATGCAAAAAAGGAAATACCCGTTGAAGCTTTTCATCTATTGGCCGACCTACTGCAGGACGCGTTGAATAACAACACTTGGGAATGTTTAGCCGACGACAGCGAAGCTAGTAATGCCGAACTAGCAGGAGCCATATCGCAAACGATCATAATGCTACGCGAATTAACCATATAGAGAGGAAACGAAAAATGAAAACCTGGGAACTGTATCAAAGAGGTGAGTGGCAAAGACTGGTAGACGACTTTGTGCGCCGAGAAGTGATCTGCTGCGCTTCGTATATGATTAGCGAGTTAATGGAGATTGAGAAATACCAGTGTGATGATGAATTGATGTCAATTTGCTCCAAGGATAACTGGATCGATGCCGCAAATGAGTCCGAAGAGTTTGCCGAAGCAAAAAAGGTCGATGAAAAGTTGGAGCCCTTCGACGATGAAGAAGAGGCGAAAGAGTTTTGCGAAGACAACCGAATCGATCCACACGTTATGGAAGCAAACGAGCATTGGATCGTAACCAAATGGTTAGGGCAGAAACTTGAAGAACGCGGCGAAATGGTGATCTACGATTTCATGTGGTTTCCTGCGATCTGGGGCAGACCAACAACGGGGCAGAGCATCTCTAT
>CAZJXY010000017.1:0-18043 GCA_964549925.1 uncultured Bdellovibrionales bacterium
TCACCACAAGGAGCTTCCGCTACAAAAAATAGAAGGCTAGCCCCATCCCCATGGTGAATTGAGCAATATATATGCCAGAGATCGGGTGTATTAGATAGGCCAATGTTACCCAAGAAACGCGAAGTTTCTACAATAAACACAACCACTTACAGCAAGGTCCGGGCTTTGCTAAAAAGAGTTTAGAAGACGGTTCTCGATTAAGGTTTAGGTCTAAATACACTTCCAAATACTAGGTCAGACACCTGCCTCCCCTGAGAAATTCCCGCACTCTTGTCAAAAGCCCAGTGGATACCAAGATAGATTCGACTTTGCCCGTTTTCTTCCTCAGCCTCGCTTAAATTGGAAAAGCTTCTTTCCACGAGTGGCCGGATATTTCCCTGATTATCTTCGGTTTCTCCGTTAAACTCATCCGAGACAAATGAAAATGGAATATCATCGCTCCCGAAAAAGTTTCTGAGCATCTGAAAGAGTGCGCCTCCAAAGCCAGCATGTCCGGATGGGTACGCCGGAAAGGGCGGGGTAAAGTTTGGCCGATTCAAATTACTCGCTGGAGCACCTAGCGGCGTAAAGAGCGGATCTCCTGGGGTCAAAAGATTCCCATCACCCCGTCCAGTTGGTCCCCCAGAATCAGATTCTCGGATCCCGGTCACCGGGCGCCAAAACTCGTAAAAATATTTAGATTCCCAGATCGCTATTCCAGCATCAGCCATCGCTACGTTTACTAGGGCCAATAACCTAGCCGTCTCAACCAATGACAGCCCCTTTTGATCTGCTATTTCAAGCGCGATCTGGTTATATAACCTTGGCGGCGCACAGAGTGTCGGAGTGCCATCATACGCCCAGAAAATTCCAATTTCTGTTTGCTCTGCGGTGCGTTCGGTCGGGGTGACTACTCCATCTCCACCCAATCGGTACACCTCGGAATAAGCCTGCGCATACTCACTTGAATTTAGCGCTGGAGGTGGAGCCACTCGAAACTGTGCCGCACTGCTTAAGACAAAAGGTCTGACTAACTTCCAGTTCGCTCCAAGCGCAGTCTGATCAGGATTTATCGGGTCAGCGCGCCATTTGCCGGGATCTGACTTGAAGCGATAATTAACCGTACTAACTGGTTCACTAAGTTCCGATCCATCCCCGGAGCGATCTGCTAAGACTGCTGCAGCAGCATTTTCTCCAACCTTCAAACCGGAGATCTTTGAATCTTCATCTGAGATTTTGCTGAGATCTTCACTTAAAGCTTGATCAAAAATATCTACCTGGGATGGATAAAGCGAAGTTAATGTGTCACGGCCAGCCTTGGCGATTGCGGCCTTAAGTGATGCACCATCGGCTGCGGGCTCGATTGAAAGATAAGACTCATACCCTCCCTCTATCGCCACTACCGCATCAAACATGGCGATATGAATTATCGCCATCGCTCGGGAAGATCGCACCGGCCCAAGTTGTTCCCTGGCTCCACTCGGCGAGTGGTCACGGCCTGTTGCATCGAGCGCTAAGCCGTTCCAGCGCCTAATCCATGAGTCCGATGGGGTCGATGAACCGCCACCGCCGCAACCCAAAAGTGAAACGACAACGCAGCCTAAAATTAATCGCACAATCTGGCCCATAGGCATCTCCATAGCTCTGATGCAAATATCTATCGATTACTTATAAAGATTCCAAAAATCTCAACAACTGCTCGCGCTCGGATTTCGGCAGTGACTTAAAGGCAATCACTGAATTTTCAGCCTCTCCTCCATGCCAAAGGATTGCCTCTTCAATCGTTCGCGCTCGTCCGTCGTGTAAAAGCCCTCGTTGGAAATTATTAAAACCACCATCGGTGAAGGACATAAAGTGCAGCCCTAACCCCCAAAGTGGGGTGGTGCGCCACTCTTTGCCTGTGGCCTCAAATACAGGCCTTCTATCGGCCAAACCATTCCCCATGTCATGCAGTAAGAGATCAGTAAACGGATGAAATTCTTGGTTTGCAACTTCGATTACATCGCTATCTGCGGTGTTAAGTGTCATCTTGTGACAGCTATCGCACTTGACCTCTTGAAAAATACTTTTCCCGGCAACCACATCGGGGTCATCTTGATCTCTTGCCGCTGGAACCCCAGCTGCCTGGAGGTAAAATGTGATTCGCTCCAAGATATCATCGCTCGCCTCGAATCTGTCTGGATTCTTAGGATCTGGGTGAATCGAACTGGTCATCCCCATGTCAGCAAAAAAAGCTCCGGCGTTCTGCTCCAAAACTGAGGGGTTAGTGGCCTTAAACCCAAATCGTCCGACTTCGGTTTGGCCGGTTTCTATACTTGGGACATACTGAATTCGGCCGGAAATCCCATCCTGATCAAGGTCGTCCGGATCGGCCATCGCCTCTAGAGTTGAAACTGGGACTGCTTCTAAGAGTCCCAATCCGATCATCGGAGGGGACATTAACATCGAGCGTAATAGTCGCCTTTCTTGCGTTTCACTCAGCCCCGGAAGATCAAAGGTAAGCCGTGGGGTTCGCAATTTCGCCGAATCACCATCCGGGTACTTCACAGTTTTTTGCTTATAACTCAATTGAATGTCAAAGCGAGACCCTTTCCCTAGCATATGATCCTGGAGCTGCGTTCCAAATTTACCGACAGCAACTGGACTTCCATCATTATTTAAGCCGCCGTTTTTCTTCTTACTGACTCTAATCAAAAGTGAACTACCATTTGAGCTAAAGTTTATCCTGCCCTTGCCATTCTGGGTGTGGCATCCCCCACATGAATTATGATTAAAGTTTGGTCCTAATACCGACTTGCCGTCGAGTTTTACTAATTGAAACGATCGGTGAAACTCGACGAATCCAGTCAGATGGTAATCAAATAGCTCTTGTGAACTTATGTTCGGGGATGGGAGCTGTACCGTGATGCGTTGCGGAGAGAGTGAGGAGGTAAGCGCACCACCGAGATTAGTGATGTCTTGAGCAAGGGTCGACCCAGTCGCGAAAAACGACATCAGAAAAAACTTTATAAGTAAGCGGCTAAAGCTTCTACAATCCATGGTGCCAGACTTGGTTATCACTTTGCTAATATTAATCTTATCGGTGATTTTACGCCAACCGCTACATAACTTAGCGGCCGGCTAATTATTTGATAATATTAGCTTATTAAAGAAAATTTGTCTCGAGAACCATTTTTCCGCCCGGAGTTTCAAATGGGACCACGATCATCTGCCGCGTAACTCGGTCTCTGGTTCTTACGTTTTCACCACAAATCACAAATGGAGTTGCCATTCCAACCTGTTCGCCGCGCTCTGAAAGTCTACGTTTTACATCCCCACAGACCATATTAGTTATCTCACCGACAGCGTCTAGTACTTCATCACTAATTTCGCCAAGCGTTTCTCCCAACATCTTAGAAAAGATCTGAAGAATCGCTCCGCTCTCAAATCCGAGAGAGAGTGTGCCGTTCTTGTTTGGGGAAACCATACCGATTAATCCAGTTACCGCACCAAAAGTATGTTTGTTAGTTTTAGGGATAGGATCGCAGACTCTAATCTCCATCCCGGCGGTGGTTTTTAAAACGAACTTAACCGCCTCAATGTATGGTTCTAACTGTAATAGAGTCGTCATCTGAAAAGCGCTGCGCTTAAAGTTAAATCGTTATAAGCCCTATTGAAGTCACCATGCAATCCACTAACTAAAGGTTAGCGGCTGCGATATCGGCGGAGAGTCTATGAAAACTTCTTCGATACAAGCGCTCCTCATGGGCGTAACCCAATACCTTACAAAGCCCGGCTAGCGTCTCATATATCGGCAGAAGTTGCTGGTGACCAGCACCAAAATTGGAGCGTATGACTGGCTCTGCCCGGGAATATGAAGTATGCGCCTCTTCAAAAAATCTCTTGCAAACTAGATTCAAGGCTTCGACGAAATCTCCTTTGCTCCTACTACCAGCCGTTCTTAAGTTCTCAAAAATATTCTCGAAATCCTCCCGGTGGAATTTGAGCTTTTCTATCAGCTCCTCCTTCAATTCATCCACTATGCTTGCACTAATCGAGTCAAAATTTCCAAGGTCTGGCCCTTCTAGACGCTCGTCCTGCAGACGAAGTGCAAACCTAGTTGCAATCACTTCCATGATGTCCCCATACTTCATAAGAGTCGAAGCTACATCTATCGGGTCTCTATGCTCAGTTTTGTTTATCAACGCCAACTGCTCTTTAACCAGATCAAGGGCTGCGCCAAAGTTAGCGCTATCTAGATGGTAGAGAATCATTGCACCATTGACTCCAATATGCTTCTCGCTTCCCGCACCGTACATCTCGTCCAGTTCCTTTGTTGCCTCTTCGAGTAGCTTACCTGCTGCTTCAAGTTGTCGAGTCTCTAGATAAAATCTTGCAAGTGAAGCGCGAGCCTCTGCAAGAACTTCATGCGCCTGACCGGAAAGACTGGTACGCCATTGTCCTGCTTTTTCAATTAGCTTTTCCAGCCGTTCCCGCGCGATTTCTGTCTCTCCCAGTCCTTCCAAACAGGCTGTGTAATTATACTCAATCTCTACTCTCTCACTCTTTGAGAGATCCTCGTTAAAAGTAGTTAGTAAACGATCAAAGCAATCTCTCGATGCCGCGTATCTTCCAGCATTGAAGTGCAAAAGTCCAAGCGCCCGCAGGTCGCCTCGCACCATTTTGTTTTCGACGCCGTACAACTCGAGACCAAGCGAAAGCTTAACCTCAAGCAATTTCACCCCAAGACCTACGTGCGTCGGATCATTCGATCTAGTGTCCCAATCAAATATCCCAAGCCCCAAAACTTTAAAGGCATCTTGCTTTTCCGTTCGAGTGAGAGATTCCCTTAACGGAAGCGCCTCGCCAATGAGACTTTCGGCCTTTGCGGAATCGCCGAATACGAGACTTAGTCCAGCCAGGGCGAAGCAAAACTTGGCAAGCTTTGTGGGTGCAGAATGCTGATAAATATCGCGAGCCACAGTCAACGCACGCTCGGCATTACGAATCGCTCCGCGGTAGTCGCTTTCCTCGGCAAGCTCCAAGGCGCGCTGGAATGTTGAGTTAGCTTCCCGCGCTAGATTTTCAGGACGCTCATGGGGTTTAAGTCGAACTCCAGCTTGAATCGCGAAATCGGACGGAAGTGCCTCAGGTGCAAAACTGGAGATCCCATCCTCTGCGGGCAACTTCGAACGTGGTGAAAACTCCTGGCTCATCAGAAACAACAAACGACGGTTGATGAAGTTGTGGTAACTTACCGTAGCGGGCTCTATAATCAACCAAAAAGAGTGGGCTTTCGGAAAATGATGGTTTTCCCCTAATCGTTAGAAATTTCCTCACGTTAGCCTCAATTTCCACAATCAATCGAACGGTTTGTAAGTGGATCTAACCTTCGGCTGTACTGAAAGCCGCCTAATCTGCTATAGCAGTTGTCGAAAAGATTGGGGCTATTAATTGAAACTCCAGACAGTCAGTAATGTCGTTGAGTTTCGTGAAAAGCCTTCGGCTTTGATAGTTTTCGCAATGACAACCGCTATTTGTCTTTGGCCGCACGGTTGGTTTCGCCAACACATGCCAGGCCCAAATTATCAATCCGCAAAGAGCTTTTGAACGTAAATCTATTTAGGCCGGGAGAGCAGGAAATGAGAGTCGAGATGGTGATGCCGCAGATGGGAGAATCGATCGCTGAGGCAAAAATCCTAAAGTGGTTAAAACAACCCGGAGAGAAGGTAAATAAAGACGAGATTATCCTAGAGATTTCGACAGACAAGGTGGACTCGGAGATCCCTGCCCCGGCTTCTGGAGTCCTTCTACAAACTCTCTTTGGGGAAGGAGATGTCGTTCCCGTCAAACAAAAAATTGCGGTGATTGACACTGAAGGCAGCGGAGCAGCGCCAACGCCTCCAAAGGCCGAAGCGGCTCAAACTGCGAAGCCGGCAGCCGAGAGTTCACGTCCCGCCCCGCAGGCAATGCAAACGTCTAAGCCTGCCGCAAATGCCTCATCGAACGGGCACGCTCACGGCTCTGACAGGTTTTACTCTCCATTAGTAAAAAGCCTCGCTGAGAAGCACGGGATTCCTTTGAGCGAACTTGATAACCTCTCCGGAAGTGGCCACGGCGGTAGAGTTACCAAGGAAGATTTTCTGGCCTATGTGGCTAAGCGAGATGACGTGAAATCGTCCCCTGTCACCCAGACAGTTCGCGTTGACATTCCGTCTCGCATGGTCGAGCAGCCCGCTGTTCCTGCGGCGCGAGAGGAAGCTCCCGATCTTTCAAAGTGGGGTGATAACGTTACAATTGAGCCGATGAGCGGCATGCGTCAAGCGATCGCCGACCATATGGTAAGATCAAAGGCGACAAGCCCGCACGTTTACTCGGTGCAAGAGGTAGATGTGACAGCAATTGTAAGCTGGCGTGAAAAGTATAAATCCGAGTTCCAGAAGCGCGAAGGCTTTAACTTAAGCTTCACCCCATTTTTCTTAGAAGCTGCGGTAAAGGGATTACTTGAGTTCCCTTATATCAACGCCTCAGTCGATGGGAATAAGATCGTTCTAAAGAAGAATATCAATCTTGGCTGCGCGGTAGCTTTGGGCACATCGGGATTGATTGTGCCGGTCATTAAGAAAGCTGAAGAGAAAAATTTAGTCGGCTTGGCGCGAAGTTTGAGCGATTTAGCTGAAAGAGCGAGATCCAAAAAACTTCTTCCCGATGACGTAGCCGGAGGATCTTTCACCGTTACGAATCCTGGTGTTTTTGGGACCGTAATCGGCTATCCGATTATCAATCAACCGCAACTAGCGATCTTAAGTCTCGGTGCAATCAAGAAAAGGCCAGTAGTAATTAATAACGCGATCGCTATTCGCGATATCTGTTATTTAACATTGTCTTACGACCATCGTATTGTTGACGGAGCTATGGGTGGGTCGTATGTCGCTTTCGTGCGTGACTACCTAGAGAACTGGGATATGGCAAAGACTCTCTATTAGGATCGTGCCAATAAGGTGCGTGTAATCAGCGGATCGGCCAAAGGAATTCACTTAGACTCGGTACCGGGCGATACCACAAGACCGATAACCGATCGGGTGAAGACTGCGCTTTTTGATACCATCCGTCCGCGCATACAAGGGAAAACGGTTCTCGATTTATTTGCCGGAAGTGGCTCGGTCGGAATAGAGGCGCTAAGTCAGGGGGCAGCCCATTGTACCTTTTTAGATATCGCTAAAGAGCCGATTCAAACTATCAAAAGTAATCTTAAAAAGACTCAACTTGAATCCCAAGCCGAGGTGCGCCAAACCGATGCCTTTAAGTTTTTGCGTAACACCGCGCAAAGTTACGACTTAACTTATGTTGCCCCACCGCAATACAAAAACCTATGGATCGAAGCAATGCATTGTATCGCTGAGCGGCCGGAGAGAGTTTCAGCCAATGGTGAGGTCATCGTTCAGATTCACCCGCGCGAGTATGAAAAGCTTGAATTATCGGCATTTAAGGAGGTTGCTGAACGAAAGTACGGCGATACGCTCTTACTTTTCTTTATTGGTTCCCGGCCTTAAGATCACCCACAACAAAATAGATATCCTTTAGCTCAACGCTACTGCCTACAAATTTCCTTAAGCGCTGCAAGATCAACTCTTTTTGAAAAGAGAGCTCATTGGCCCAGGCCGAGTCTCGCACTCGGACTATTAGCGAGCCGTTTCGAAGGTATTCTGGCTTGCAGCGTTTGGCCATCTCCTTTCCGACAATCTCTTCCCAATAGAGAACGAACTTATAACGGGCTATTTCATCCGAGAGCCCATAGCGCTTCAGCGTCGAATCGATGAATGTTCCGACAGCCTGGGGCACTCTGCGCCTGAACTGCAGTACTTTTCCTCGGTTATTTTGGTTTCCGTTAGTCATAAAGCCACATCGCAAGTTGAACTTTATTACTCCTACCAGCTTAGTCAAACTATTCCGGATCGTTTTCTGAATCTTTTTCAAAAAAGAAGATCATCTCACCCGGCCGAGCCATACCGAGCTTATTTCTCGCTGTTTTTTCAAGTTCGCGATTATCGGTTTCTACTGAATAAATCTTTTCTTTTAGGCTTTGTACGTATTGCTTAAGCTCAGAATTTCTGCCTCGTTCATTTTCCAATACCCGTTCCATCGAACGCTGCTTCTCAATCCCGTCCTTGCCCAATAGCGAAAGAACGGTCACAGCTAGGCCGACTAACACCGCTAAAAATGGAAAGGCTCGTTTAAATCCGCCCATGAGTTGGAGCATAACTCGCAGAAATCGTTCTCCGAAAGGTCGATTTGTGATACCGTCCTGGGCTTACTTCGAAACCTTTGTGTAGAGATAAAACCAGATGGCTCAAAGAAGCAGCAAAATATCGTCGGTGAAAGCCTTAGAGATGTTGGATTCAAGAGGATTTCCCACTGTTTATACTGAGATCCTGTTGGAGGACGGCAGCATGGGTTCGGCTCTTGTTCCCTCTGGAGCCTCAACCGGGGAGTTTGAGGCGCATGAGTTAAGAGACGGCAACGCCAAAAGATTCCTTGGAAAAGGGGTTACTAACGCGGTTTCCCACATTAACCAAGAGATCGCACGAGCAATAAAGGGGATGGACGCATTGGAGCTTCATGAATTGGATAATAAGCTCCTGGCGCTCGATGGAACCGAAAATAAATCAAGGTTAGGCGCGAATGCGATTTTGGCCGTGAGTCTGGCTGCGGCCCACGCCGCTGCAAAATTTTGCGGTGTGCCACTGTTTCAACATCTGGGTGGCGGTGAGGGGGTAACTCTTCCGGTACCCTTGGTCAATGTTATTAATGGCGGGGCCCATGCGGCAAACTCTCTTGATTTCCAAGAGTTCATGTTGGTTCCGCACTCAAAGCCAAGCTTTGCCGAAAATATCCGCATGGCAACGGAGGTGTTTCACTCGCTCAAGAAATTGCTTTCGAAGCAGGGACTAGTGACTGCAGTGGGGGACGAAGGGGGCTTTGCACCCGATCTTAAAAATTCTGAGGAGGCGTTAAATTTACTAATTCAAGCGATTGAGACGGCAGGCTATCGGCCTGGGGAAGATATCGCGTTAGCCCTGGATGTTGCTGCCAGTGAGTTTTTTGATGAGAGTGCCAATTGCTATGTATTTAAAAAGAGCACCAAGGAGAAACTCAGTTCAGACGATCTAATTTCACTATATTCGGACTGGAGCAAAAAGTTCCCATTAGTCAGTATTGAGGATGGTCTTGACGAAAACGATTGGGAGGGTTGGAAAAAACTGACGGCTAAGCTTGGTGATTCAGTCCAATTGGTCGGAGATGATCTTTTCGTCACTAACATCAAACGCCTAAGGCAAGGGATCGAAAAACGGTGTGGAAATGCGATTTTAATTAAGCTAAATCAGATCGGAACGCTCTCTGAAACGCTTAACACCATAAAACACGCCGCTGAAAACGGGTACCGCAGTATCATATCCCACCGCTCCGGAGAAACAGAGGATTCCACGATCGCGGATTTGGCGGTTGCAGTAAACGCCGGACAGATTAAGACGGGCTCGGTTTGTCGCTCCGAGCGCACAGCAAAATACAATCGCTTGATCTGGATTGAAAATCGACTTGGGGCACGTGCAAAAGTAGAATCATTCGTAAAGCGCCGCTGATGTCAAAATCGAAACTTTTTTACCTTTCGATCTTAAGCGGCGTCTCGATCGCTTCTGCGTTCCTGATTCCAGGAACAGCAGCTGCGGCATTGTTGGGCTGGGTCGCTGCGGCCTCATTGACTTATCTCTTAATAATTTCACCGCGACCATATTTGCATGCTTATCTGGTGGGGTTAATCACAAACGCGATCGGTTTTTACTGGCTAAACCACACTATCTCTTTTTTCGGGGGGTTTGGCCCTATCCCAAGCGCGCTAGTTTTTATCCTCTTCGTATCTCTAAGTTCGATTCAACACCTGATAGCGGTATTTTTTTACCGCTCACTTCCGTTAGTGCTAGACAGTTACGCTTTGAGGCTGGCCACGGCCTGGACCGTTTCGGAATTTGTATCAGTTCGAATTTTTCCATGGCATTACGGGCATACGCAACTTGGATTTCTGCCCTTCGCTCAAACGGCTGATTTAGCTGGAGTGCCATTTGTAACATTTCTACTGTTCAGTTCGGCCGAGGCTGCGCTAAAGCTTGCTGTGCTAAAGCAACGATCGAAGGAGTTAATCATAACGATCTCTTGCTTTGTCTTAGCTTTGGGATATGGCACAGCACGAGTGATTCAGTACTCATCGATTGAAGGTCCCGCTCAATCAGTCGCCGTAATTCAAGGAAACGTATCCCTCGAAGAAAAGCACAACCAGCGCTTTGTCCATGCGAATAAGGAACGTTACCTCGAACTATCAGAGAAAAATCGAGCTGATGGACGGTTAATCATCTGGCCGGAGACAGTAATTACCGAATGGATCGATACCAAGGTCCCATCCGTATTTAGAGATCCCAGGCTCCCGCGCCTAAGTGGTGATACCCCTATGCTAATTGGATCCCTGACCTCTGATTACGAAGGAGGCAATTTTAATAGCGCACTGGCGATCATGGGCGATGGCACCGTAGCTCTCCCCTATCATAAGCAGATCTTAATGCCGTTTGGTGAATATGTTCCCTTCAGTCGGGCCTTCCCTTGGTTAAAAGAGGTGACGGGAACTCTTGGGGACTTCACTGCTGGGACAGAGAATCGAGTTTTTGAATACCAAATCGAGCGCGAGAACGGGACAGTGCCCTTATTGGTATCCCCCTTAATCTGCTACGAGGATATCGTGCGAAATATCGCGCGCGACTCCGTCCTTCAGGGGGCGGAACTTTTGGTGAATCTGAGCAACGATGCTTGGTTTGGGGATAGCGCCGCACCGTACCAACATCACCTGCTTGCTGCGTTTCGGGCGATTGAAAACAGGCGCTATTTGGTTCGGGCGACCAACACCGGCTTTTCAGGAATTCTTGACCCGCTCGGGCGTACCATTGCTGATACCCCAACATTCAAAGAGGGGGTTATTGTCGCAAATGTCACGCCGCTAAAGGATCTTAGTATTTACACCGCCTATATCGGCGATAAATTACTCTGGCTAATGTTGGTGTTTGCACTTGGCGCAGCTGCGTATAAACGTAGTTAGGGCCTTACAAGGTCTAAAAAACCACTTTGCGTGACTCGCCGCTCTCCTCTACAATTCCCTATCACTCGAAAACACTAATAGGAACCGTATGAAAAAGATCCTCTCAACTTCAGTACTCGCGCTTGCTTTAATCTCCTGCGGTCCAACCGAGGGTCCGGATAAAACCCTTGCTGGATCTGTACTCGGAGCCGGTTGGGGAGCTGGTGCTGGCGCAATCGTCGGCAACCAAGTTGGCAACACTGGTGAAGGCGCTGGGATTGGAGCTGGATTCGGATTTGTTAGTGGAGCAATGGCCGGAGGGCAAATGGATGTCTATGAAGATGAGCTTTTACAAAATGAAAATGAGCTAGAGGCGCTACGGGTCCAGAACACTTCTAACTCTCAGCAGCTAGCAAGACTTCAATCGAAACTCGATGAGACAGTCTCTGGATCAGCCTTTGGCGGATTCTACCAGGTATTTTTCGATGCTGATTCAACCAATCTTCGTGCCGGAACAGTCGCAAACCTTGAAGCCATCGGAGATGCAATCAAGAGCAGTCCATATGCTCTTAAAATTAATGTAATTGGACACACCGACGACGCCGGAACTCCAGAGTATAACCAATCCCTTGCGGAATCGCGCGCTCGGGCAGTCAGTAGCTATTTAGCGCTGCGTGGCATAAGCTCAGACCAAATTATTGTCAAAAACTACGGCGCGCTCCGTCCGATTGCTTCAAACGCAACCGAAGTCGGGCGGCAATTAAATCGCCGGGTAGATGTGTTTGTTACTAGGTAGATATGAGAGAAGCTTATATTCTTGAAGCGGTAAGAACCCCAAGAGCAAGACGAAAAGGAAAATTCTCTTCAATTCATGCGGTAGACCTCTTAACCTTTCCGCTTAACGCGCTAAGAGATCGAGTAAAATTCGATCCCGCAACCGTTGAAGATGTTATCATCGGCTGCGTCACGCAGACAGGTGAACAGGGTTGGTGCGTGGCACGGTCTAGCGTGCTTGCCGCCGGATGGCCGATTTCTGTGCCAGCCACAACCGTAAATAGATTATGCGGCTCCGGCCAGCAGGCCACAAATTTCGGAGCGTTAGGTGTGCAGTCTGGACAATATGAGTTGGTTGTCTCAGGTGGTCTAGAGCACATGACCCGCTGTCCTATGTTTAGCGACTGCGGCGGAGAAGAGAGCCCGATGATTAAGGCAATTTACCCGGACCTTGTTCCACAAGGCCTCGCGGCTGAAATTTTGACCAAGGAATTTAAACTGACGCGCACTCAACTTGATGAGTATGCCGCAGGTTCTCAAGCGAAGGCAGCGGCCGCACAAGTTAAAGGGAAGTTTAAGCGCAGCGTTATTCCTGTAAAGTACCGCTCAGAAACCGGAGCGGAAGAAGTTTTAGACCAAGACGATAATATCCGTGCTGATACTACGGCAGCAAAACTTGGCGGCCTAAAGCCCGTATTTCGAGAGGATGGAGCGATTACCGCCGGAAATGCCTCAGCCATTGTTGATGGTGCGGCAGCAATACTTTTGGCCAGTGAAAAGAAGGCCAAGGAGTTGGGGAGGACTCCGCGCGCGAGGATCGTCTCCACCGCAAGCATCGGCTCTCCTCCAAAGATTATGCTGACTGGTCCAATCGAGGCTTCAAGGATTGCCTTAAAGAGAGCTGGTTTAAAAGTGAGCGATATTGATCTTTGGGAGATTAACGAAGCCTTTGCTCCAGTACCGCTGGTTACAATTCAAGAACTCCAAATTGACCCATCCAAGGTAAACGTGAATGGCGGAGGCATCTCCTTAGGCCATCCGCTAGGAGCTACCGGCGCGATGCTGATTGGCACGGCGATCGATGAGCTTGAGACCGAAAAAAAACGTTATGCCGTCGTTACCATGTGCATCGGACTTGGGATGGGGATCGCTACAGTAATTGAGCGAGTCTAAGACTCGCTTTATCAAATTTCTCTAGTTTGTGTTCGCCTTATCGAGGCAGACCAACATTTTACACTCCTAAGAAACCATTTGACTAGAGGCCCTAGATAGTATTACTATTATACACAGTTGTGAGCATATTAGGCTGATAAGTTATGGATCCTGAGCAAAAAATCGAGTTTGAAGACCCTCTCGGAGATGAAGGAAAAGCTGATCCCAGAGCTTCCTCCAGCCCCCCGCCCCCCAACCAGGATCCAGTTGATGAATTCTTTGCTAACTCCAGAGAGTTATGGAGGCGAATCCGAGGGGAGGTTAAGGCAGCCTGTGAAAGCACTAAAGATGAGGTCAGAAGTGCCAGAAACAAATTCACAGAAGAGTCCTTTAATTCGATGGAGCGCGTGGTCGAGGATTGCGAAGATTTAGGTGATCTAATTGATAGCTTTGCGGCCGAGGAATTACGTTCGATTAGCCTTGGTGCCGGAGAAAAGAGCGAAACATACCTTCGCATGCATGAATTAAAATCGGATGCTGTGCATGGAAAGGCTCGAAGCCTCTCAGGACAAATTGCCTTCGATGCAAATGCTGTGCAATTGTTTGCTCCGGTTATGTTTAAGGAAGCGCGCGGTTCCGCAAATCCATTTTCGGAGCTGAATAAAAAACTTCGTGCGCTAGAAGATCAAGTACTTCAAAGCTCGTCTAATTATAAAGACGAAAGCTATTCCGGGAGTTACCGAGAGAGAATCTCAAACGCCGGCAATGCGGTGCGAGAGCAGATCGTGGTCTGTAGAGGTGTCTTTGAAAGATCCAACGGAAAGACATCTGGATTGACATCTGGATTAGGGTGAGAGCTATTAACTCCCGACCACTTTTTTATTCTCCCCCCAACAAAATCTACGGCCGGCTAATATAAAAAGCTTGGGCAGCGTTATCACCGGTTCCATTTTTAAACTGGAGGTCAACTTTTAAGCTCTCTCCAGAGTCAAGCGTCGTAGTCGACCCATTTTTTGTAAGACAATCTGTAATATCAACTGTGAAGGTCACACTCTTATTTCCATCACCATCAGTATCAGTGGAGCTATCAAAGTCCGCTTGAGCGTCCAAAAGTACATCTCCGGAGACACTTAGATCAGCGTCTGTCGTGCTATAGGATGATGGCGGGCAGTTACCAGGACCACTTGTTGCTCCGCCGCCGCTTGACGGCGCGTTCGGAAGATCAATAACTACCGAGGAATTCCCGATATCCACTAGGGCTGCTTCTCCAGCACCGGTAATACCCTTCCTTTGAGGCCGATAAGCCGTGATCTTGAGATGTACGTGTCCATCGCCTACGGATGGCTGCACACTAAAAGGCGAGGTGGCTGTTCCTTGACCGTTATTTGCTACGGGATAGGTAGGTGTGTAGGTTGCCTCGGTCGCGTCGCCTTGATTCACGACCATTGTTGTAAACGCCGGCGTTGAGGAGAAGGCAAAGTTTAGGGCGGTAAGATAGGTAGACTCAACGTCAGATGTGGTGTCATCAGTCACGGTTTGAATTAAAACGTCACCACTTCCGATAGAAGTAGTATTTGCACCAGTAATTAGCTGAAAATCTCCTGTTCCACCTTTGGTGATCTTTCCATTCCCATCGGCGTCCTCGTCAAAATCCTCCGGAAAGCTTTCCCCCGGAGTATTTGAGGGGTGTCCTGTTCCAGAAGCGGCGCAATATGTAAGACTTCCACAGTCAATTTCAGCGGTCCTTCCAGACTCGTTCTCGACCTTGACCTCAATCGCCATAGATTGAGTTGATGAAACAACGGCATCTATTTGCTCATCGGTAAGAGACGGAATAGCGTTCTTGTTGATTGTATTTTCGATGCCAACTTTTAGATTGGTGAAAACTCGAAACGCAGTATCAGGATCACTATTGTCCGAATCGTAAGGATCCAGTACTCCATCACCGTCATCATCGACGTCAAACTCATCTCCCATACCATCGGAATCCTGATCCCCCGGCTCCTCGTCTAGAGTTCTTATGTTAGAACCACCAGTCGATGCCCCGAGTCCCAAACTGGAGGCATTTCCCGTCGGACTACAGTCTGCGTTAATTGCAAGCTCCACGGTCTTATCAGCATATTTTTTTATCTTGTTTGGGAATTCTGCTTTAGATACACCGACTATTCCACTTAAGGCGGCATACGCGTCTGAACCGTCTACCTGATATAACTTAAATTTGGCACGCTCCGTATTCTTACTGATATTTTTCTTGAATACCGCGAGTCCAACGGCTCCATCATCGTCACATTTTCCTTGCGCGATTGCTTTTCCGACAGAGTAAACCTTGTTTCCGACGAGAATTGCCACCAAGATTGGGAGAGTATTATTATCCTTAACTAAGTATAGTCTAGTGTCTGACCCATCAACGTTTAGCGTAAAACTCGACTGCGAACTTGTATCAACTGCCCTGTCCAATGTTTCCCCATCTGAGACAACTGCGCTCGCCGTCGCAGTTTGAACCCCACTCGGTAGCTTACCCTTAATTGTAATGGCGTAAGACCGGTCACAAACGTTTAATCCAACAGCAATTGAAAGTATTGCAAAATTAAGTATCCGGGTCTTCATAGCGCTTGTCCTAATTAATTCGATCTCAAAAACTTTTTCTCCGAATATGTTCTCGTACGGTTGCAAACGCTCACTTAAGTGCAAATTTTAAAACAGCATTGAATTAGCAAAACTCAAAGCTTATGTGTCATGATTCGAACTACCCGCAACGACCCCCCAATAATTTCAGGTGGTCGTTGACTTAGACGGCAGAATATGGTCCTCAGCGGGGTTAACTATCTGATTTAACGATCAAATCATTAGTCGTGAGCAGAAATGCAGTTAGGCAAGTCGTGCAGCTCAAATTGAGTCTCAGAAGGCGTCTGGGGGCAGCATTATCTGGGGTGAAATCATTAAGATTTAGGGGAAATTTGAGTATTTGAATTTATCAGGTAAAATCGCCAGACTCAGCTAATAACTAACGGCACATCAAGTTTGCACAGGGCATAACACCAGGGAGGTTTGGATGTTACTTCGCAAGTTTTGGGCGATGCTAATTGCAGCACGAGTGATTTCTCTTCGGTTGGCTAACCGACTACTTTGGTTTTGCGGCAACGCTGGTTCAATTCAACAACTATGGCTCAGCCCAGTTCATAACGTCCATCAATACACCGCTCCAGGGTCTCTTCAACTGCGAGGTCAAATATGAAGCAATATTTTTTGAATTCCGCGATAATGTATAATTTATTACGTTACCTGATCTTGATCTGCATGCTTTTGCTGCAACCCCTCGCTCTTTGCAACGCCGCCGACACGCCGGTATTGGTAAAAGACATAGAAACTTACCCCAACTTCAAATCAGCATTTTCTGCTGGCCTTAACGCATCGATTGGAAACAAAGTGTTCTTTATTGTGAGTACGCTCGAAAGTGGTGGAGAGCTTTGGGTCGCCGATGCCGTTTTAGATACGGTAAATTTAGTCAAAGATATCCGCCCCGGCCCGCTCAGCTCCAGCATTCAGGATTTAACTGTTGTCGGGACTAAACTAATCTTTAGAGCAAACGATGGCGTGAATGGAGAGGAGCCCTGGATTAGTGATGGCACCGAAGCTGGGACCGTGTTGCTTGCAAACATTAATCCTAACGGTGACTCTCAGCCTGGCGAGTTTTATTTGCGGCCGACTACAGCCGAAGTCTATTATGCCGCCACAGACCCGTCGAATGGCGGACGGGAGCTTTATCGAACGATTACCACAAACAACTCCACCGTTAGATTCTCGGATCTTCGTCCTGGTACCGATAGCTCTTTTCCGACCGATATTATCTTCCACGCTCCGACAAATAGTTTATTTATGGCTGCGACCTTGGGAGCGGGATTGGGGGATCGTGAGTTAATCCAGCTCCCGCTAAACTCGCCGAATTCTCCGCTCTCCTTCAATCTAAACCCAAGCGGTGATTCTTCTCCCAATGCTCTCACACTTTTAGGAACTAGATTTATATTTGGCGCGACGGATGGTGTAAATGGGTTCGAAGTCTGGTCAAGTAACGGATTGCCCAATTCTCCCAACACGTTTTTTATCCAAAATTTAAACCCGGTTATTCCAACCAGTTTCCTTGACCCGATCGTTCTCGGCAATAAATTGATATTCCGCTCAAATACTTCGACTAGTGGTCAGGAGCTCTACATTACTGATGGCACGCCGGGCTCGATTGTCCCGCTTGAGGTAGTCTCGGGACCAGGGAGCTCCTTTCCGTTTAGACTGACATTAGTGGGAGATACTCTATTCTTCACGGCTACTACCAGCACCGAAGGAGAGGAGCTTTGGAAGAGCGTAAATGGAGCAGCTCCCCAATTGGTTGAGGACTTAGTACCTGGACCCGGCGACGCGAACATTCTCTCCCTCATTGCGGTAGGAAATTCGCTTTTTGTTACTGCTGATGATCAAGTAATTGGTCGGGAAGTCTTTAAAACTACAGGTGCAGGAATCACCCCGGTTAAGGATATCTTCCCAAACGGTGGTAGTAACCCTTTTCTTCTTGGAGGCACCCCGAGCCTCGCATTATTTTCGGCTCTAGGCGAGACACACGCTGGTCTTTGGAGATCCGACGGTACGGCTAATGGCACAGTAGAGTTCTTTGATCTCACTAAGGCAGGAAATCAATCTAGCGGACCCAGCAAATTCACAGTTGCCGAAAATCGCCTGCTCTTTTCGGCTTTTACGCAGGACCTTGGTTCCGAACTTTACGTATCCGACGGCAGCGCGGCTGGCACCGTGCCGATTGTTGAGGGGATCCCGGGGAATGCCTTTGTTTCGAGCGCATTTTTGGACACTGTTGAATTCAATCCAACAGGCGATTTTTCGATTTACGAGGTGCCGCCTCAATCCAATTTTACTCAAACGCTTATTAGTACGGACGGCACCGTTGCTGGCACCTCACAAATCGCCGATGCAGTACTTCAAGCCGGTGGAGGACGAGGGGTATTTTTAGATGGCGTAGCGTATTTTACCGTGTTT
>CAZJXY010000018.1:0-17954 GCA_964549925.1 uncultured Bdellovibrionales bacterium
CTCCGCTACTGCCCTTATGACCGGCTTTACCGTACTCAAATCTTTACTTTCAAACCCAAAGCTCTCCTCACCAAGATTCTCCGTACCTGTCGGTCGAAACGGGGTAGGACTGGGAAACTGATCGTACGAGGTAGCGTCCATTAGTCACTCCTTTTGGCTAAGCAGCAAGTTTAAGAGTTTCGCCCCTGTCCTCTTCTCCTTTGTAATAGACTGAATAGTACGGATAGATTCTCGCCTTCGGTTGAGTAAACTCCCCGGTCTCTTTAAAGACCTCAAGTGTGAGGCGCTCTACGGTCTGCGGGTCAAAATTTCTTGCTCGAAGGGCATCCGCTACCTTCTCTTGAGTGCTCTCTGGTTTTAGGGTGTTAGCAGCGATATCCGGGTACTTTTCGATAAAAAGCTCAAGATTAATGGACTTTCTTGGCTTTGACTCAAAACTGACGGTTCCAATCTCGTTTTCGAAACTGGCCGATCTCTCCTTTGCCTGGTCGGCAATCTCAAGTAAGCGCGAAAATATCTCATCGGCGTAGCGAGCCTTCTTTGCGTTTAAAAACCCGAGTTCATTCGCCAGCCCCGATTCTCGTAAAATCTTAAGCCTAGTCACCTCACACTCGATTATAGTGCGAAGAATATCATCTACCTTTTGATTCTCTGGGATGGTCAGGGCTTCTACAGCTACTGTAAATTTCTGCTGGCTTGCCTCCTTAAATGAAATTTTCAAAGACGGTTCGGTAAAGCTTCCATCGAGCTGATTAATTTCTTCCCAAATTGTCTTAAGTCTCTTTAGTTCCCCTTTTTCGCGGAGGTAACTTTCGATCGCCTTCTTTGTAGTTTCGAATGTTACTACCTGATCAACAAGCGCTGGGTCGATCCCTTTTAAAGTATCGAGATCTACTTGCTTGATCGCTTGGGGAGCGTAATAGGCGCTTCCGTAAGTCGAGTCAAATGACACACCCAATCCTTCTGGGACTACTCCATCCTTATCTTCAATTTTTGCTTTGAGTGCCTCAAGTTCGGCCGGAAGGAGGTTCTTTTTTAAGTGCTCTTTCAAAAGATCTACTCTGGCATCAAGCGTAGCGAGAGCCTCTCCTACCCCACTACTTTGTATCAGTTGATGCTCTTCTCTTTCGGTTTGAAAGACTTGCTGCAGTAAAATATCTATCTCGCTCCGCTTTAGCGCCGTTTCCTCGCCGGTCTCTCGATTTAAAACCCGGGCGACACCTAAATCTCTCTCAAGATCATTTTCCAAGCGTTCGTGATACCACTGCAAAATTCCCCAGATTTCGAAGTTGAGCTCAGTATCTAATGCGGCGTACTCCACCTGTTTTGCGCTCAATGGTCGAACGTTCCAAGCGCTCTTTTGCTGGCCTTTATCGACAAGTTTTCCAGCCACCTCTAAAGAGACTGATGCGAGTGAGTGGCTCACAAGATCTGATCGAAGCTCCTTCGACAACTTCTCGATATCAATTACACCGTTTAGTTTAATTCCGTACTTTTCAAATTGTCCCTCCTCAAACTGCTTATGCTGAATAATCTTTGGAAGTTCAAAATCCTCTAGGGAGTTTTTTAGTGGTGTAAGCGGATTGATCGGATGCCCCTCTTTAGCTTCTTTTTTCTTGGCTTCAGCTTCGAGCGCTACGACATCGATTAGGTAAGTTTTTCCAGGTTCCTCAAGATTAAATGATATCTGTCCCTGCTCTTTTCTATGTTTTGGCAACCCAATTTGAATCAGACATAGGCGCTCAGAGAGATCACCTCCGCCGGCCCGGCCTTCGGAGGTCTCGGTGTCCACAGCAAAGATTGGGGCACGCTCTAACCTACGGCAGAGCTCTTTAAGTTGACGACTGGTCCGAACCCACTCCATCTCCCAAGTCGGTTTTGTAAACTCGCGCTCTGAGTTTGCCTGCTCGGCGAGCGCCGCCCGATCCAAGGAGATATACGCTTGGTCTATAATTTCTGATGCCGTTTGGC
Organism: uncultured Bdellovibrionales bacterium; assembly: GCA_964549925.1. Lineage (GTDB taxonomy): Bacteria > Bdellovibrionota_C > UBA2361 > UBA2361 > J135 > CAZJXY01. The sequence goes on from CAZJXY010000018.1 coordinate 1,972, forward strand.
CCTTATGCCGTTTAACGCCCTCTAACGGCAGCGAATATGAACTGTAGCATTCGACGTTGTCCGCCTGCTTTCTGTCAAAAGCCGAATCGAAGAAACTGACCATTGTAAGCCCCAAGCAGATTAAGGTTTCGGGAAAACCCTTTCACAAACCGTGCTTTAAGCCCTACAACGAAGGAGAGAGCCCCATTTAGCCAGATTAACGGCCGCTCTAAACTCACCATCAAGATGCGTGCGGGCCGGTTATCGGTGCGTTAATTGTAAAAACGATGCTGATCTGATCTTTTTCTTAGGTTAGTTCATACGAATTGATAATATTCAGAGGAACCTTCGAGTATAAAAATCGGGAGTCGATCTGATTTTCTTGTCAGGCAAGGTCGTTTTATCTCGAGCCAAACAAAGCTTAAGGATTATAATACGCCATATGGTACTTCATCTCGCGAATAAATCCGCGAATTGTGTTTAACCTGCCATTCTTAAAAGTTGGAATCCGGATCTTAATCCCCTCACCGCTCCCCCACTCGGATTCGTTACAGGGGAGTTCGGTTCGAATGTAGAGATTCACCCAGCGCCTCCTTAGCGGCCCGCTCTCTTGTCTTCTTAGTCGCCTCTCCGGCGTGGCAATAATCTGAACAAATGAAAGTTCACTATCAAAACTAGCAATGCTTATGCTTTTACCGGGCAGATTATCTAGGCCGTGCTTTCTCCAGGATGCAAGGACGCTATAATGGCAATCTTCCATACTCACCAAATCCGGTTGAGTGAAACTTATAATTACCGAGCTATCTTCCGGATTGACTGTGGCAGAATTTACTACCGTAGGTTGAGCCTGTACGGCGCCAACTCGAATAAGGATGGAAAGGAGGAGTAAAAATTTGGAGTTGCGTTTCAACATAAGTATTTAAAACGACAACTCTTTAGATAAACTTTAAACCCCGATTTACTCGATTAATTCCAGATCCTTTCCCACCATTTCTTCTCATTATCCGGGTTTGAATTTGACGGCATCTTCATCTTGGTGCGCACATCAGCTATATCCCATCCTGTTAGCCGCACCAGATTTTGGGCCTCAGTTTCGGCTCGTTGAGGCAGCCCCTGCTCGTACTGCGCTCGCGCTGCGCATGTTCCCCCACCGGTAAACCTATGTCTTAAAACATACCGTGCTTGGAAGTTGGTTCGATCGGAGGTTTCTTGAAAGGTCAAATCCTCCGGGAAATGAGCGGCGTCATACCGAACATGTAATCTAGTTAGGAATACGTTTTGGCCCATCGGCATACCGCGCATGAGAGCTTGGTTCTGCCCCGTTTCCGGCAGCCAAAAAACTCCAAGTTCTTTTAATTCTTTGTTAGACAGAGGTTCCGCTGCACACGGGTCACACCAGCCCATGTCCCAGGCGTACTCTAAAAACACTGCTCGCATATCCTCTTTCTTTACAGAATTATCAAAAACCGATCGGTAGAAATCCCCGAACTCATCTTTAATGTAGAGCGGAATATCCTGACCCTCGGGAAGCTTCACTGTGCGATAATTAGTGGTTTCGACCCGTCCATTTTTGGTAAGGGTGAAGATAAAGAGATCTTGAGTGCCATCTGCGTTAACCGTCCCAAGTCGAATCGGTAACATATACTTCGGTGACTCGAAAGCAACCTGAAGTGGTCTAAGGAAAGAGAATCCAAGCTTGGCCTGCTCTTTAAGATTAACCTTAGCGACGAAGAATTTAACCCCCTGCTTGATGTAGCTTCCAAGCACTGGCCCAGCTCCATCCGGGATCTTATAGCCATTCTCGCTAAGCCAAGTTTCAAGACCGCTACTTTGCTCTGCAGATAAGATTAGAATGTCATACTCTCCTACGGTGTATTCAGCTTCGATCTTCACGCCGAGCGACTTTGCTCGATCACCCTTGGCGGCCGGGGCAACTCCCGCAGCCTGCGGCGCACCTCTTAACATTTCATACATTACAACTGGCTGACACGGGTCCGGGTCAAAATACTCTACCAGCCGAGGTGCTGAATAGGCATCGATGTGATCTAGAATCGCAGAATCAGTCACGTGTATCTGACCCTTTTCAATTTTGGTGGGTACAGGGATTACAATTGCAAACTCGCTAAAGTCCCCCTTAAAATCGTTGGCCATAGTTAAAACGGTACGATCCCCTTCTCGAACCATCACTACTTTCGAGGCCTTGTTAAATAACTTAGTGTCACCCTTTGCCACATAAAACCCGCAGAAACCAAATGCCGAATTTGTCACGGCTATTAGTGAGGCGAGTACAATCAATATTCTAATTTTCATCCTTTTCTCCAAGTTAAACTGAAACAGGTTTTAATACTTTAAGTGGATCGTTTTGCTTTTGATTCTGCCATTCGTACCGATTGCCTGGGAAAAGTAGGTCAATCAACGGAACAATCGGCGATAAAAATACTAGGGCATAAAGCAGCGCATTGGGATTAAAAAGCTTAAATCTAATGTAATACCCGAGCGCTGCCACAAGGAAAGCGTAAAAAATCCTCGCGCCACGCGAATTTGGAATAGTCTTAGGGTCCGAAATCATAAAGAAAGCAAAGATCAGTAGCGCCCCGTTTTCCAATTGGTGAAAAGGAATAACTAATGGATCACCGAGTGTGATGGCGCGGACAAGCAAAAATCCGGCGTGAAAAGCAAGAAAGGCAAAGGTTACATCACTCCTTTTAGCTCGGAAGACAACCGATGAACCAAGGCAAATAACAAGAAAAAAGATAAGTGGTGTACTGCCCCACTGACCGGGTGAAATCCAGACCGGGGCTCCGAGTAAAATTGCACTCGCAATCCCAAAATTAGTCGGGTTAAACACATGCTTTCCGCGGAAGCGGATGGTAAATTTACTAAGAATCGTAATTACCGCGACGGCTACGGCAATAAACTCAGAGCTAGTACGCATCAGTAAGCTAAGCGAGAGGCCAGAGATCAGAGCGCTGCGGTATTCGACATTTGGTAAACCGTAAAAACGTGAGCAGTAAAACTGAGTAAGTAAAACAGTCGTAAGGATGGTGATAACCCTAGCTACAGTGACACTAAATTCAAATTCCAACACACCGAAACAGAGCAGAGTCATCAAGGATAAGATTTGGTAGTGACGAGGGTCAGAGAAAGGAGAGTTTGGTAGACGAATCTTGCTCATGGCGATAGGACTGGATGCTAGCTAAAAAGTTCGGTTGAGAAAAGCGTAGTGATTACGGATGATTGACCAGTGTAATTCAAACTTAACACCCCAATTTTCTGCAAAGACCGTATCTCAAAGCGATAGCTAAGTTTCTACAATTTGCCGCTATGCCAGAGTGACAATTCTTCTGAGAAAACGTGTTGATGTCTCCTCATGGTTTCCCGCATGTAGTTTCTGCGGCCGTGTATCCACTCCGCTTCCACTCTCGCCTTCTTATACCGACAGCTTCCGACAAGAGAAATCCCTTGGAGTATCGGTATGCTACTTGAATAGAGGTAAATTAGGGGTCTTTAACTAAATCTATTAAGGGCAAGAAATGGCAAGATCGTTTGGTGGGGTACAGATTGGGTTAATAATATGCATCCTCGGCCTAAGCACAGTTTTCCGGCCCCGCCAGGCTGAGGCTCAAGACACTACCCTGTATCCTATCGGCGACGGAACGGTTTACGGATGTGCTTTAGACGAATGGGGGTATTACCCCGTAGAGATCTACTCAGACGGAGATTTTTATGAGCTAAATTTTAGAAAGACCATAAAGCGTTTAAAGAAAATAGCCAAAAGTCTTAGGCGTCAAATCAACATCGCTACCTGGTGGGGAGACGATCAAGCGACAATTGCCGCCTTAAATGAACAGCTTGCCCAAGCGCTTTACCTGCGATCCGAGATCACTAACTGTTGGAATCAAATCCCTCCCGGCAGCAGCGGTTCAGGTGGTGGCGGTGGTAGCACTCCACCGTCTAATTCCGGTGAAGCCTGCTCGATTGTCGGAAACAATGCAGAGCTTAATTCCAACATAATTAACGGAAGTGTATGCAGCGTCGGGAACTCACCCGTGGTCGAACTGCAATTGCTTAATCAAGCCGGCAGTGAGATTGGCGGCTGCACAGGAACTGCTGTTACTCAGCGGACTGTTATTACCGCTGCGCACTGCCTAGTTGATGGAATCTATGGTGTACGAGTGGTAACTGGTAGCAAAAATATAAAGGCAACGGCGTTTTACGCTAGCCCATACTTTGAAGCCCCTGGAAACGCTTCGCTTGAGGTCGGGGATTTAGGGGTTGTAATTGTCGGCCAAGATCTTGGGACACGCACGGTATCTATGCTGGGTTCGAACACTTTACAGGCCGGAATGAGTGGAATTATCGGCGGATATGGCCTGGACGATAACGGAAATTACGGTACTCTTAGAGCAGGTTATATGACAATCGCCCAAGTAACCTCGAATTCCATCGTCAGCTACTATAACGGAAGCGGAAGTAACACATGTTCCGGAGACTCCGGCGGCCCATTTTTCGTGCAAGTTGGCAGCGAATGGGTCTTGGCGGGAGTTACCTCCAACGGAACCTTGGAAAACTGTGGAGCGGGCGATGAATCGAGATTTGCCAATATAACCGCTTCAATTAATAAGAATTTTATCGCGCAGCATCTGCAGTAGCCCGGCCGGCCTAGACAAACGACCGAGCGGTGGCTCGAAGTCGGAAGGCAGGGAAATTGCTAGCTTAGAACGGCAGACGATTAAACTCCTTCAAAATATCCGCCGGGAAAACTCCCCGGCTAAGCAATAGGGTCAATACGCTGCACATATGTTGATCCCAGGGTAAAAAACCGGAGATGGATGGCACTGGCAGTGAGAAGTGCAATCGTAGACCGAAGAGTTATTCGGAAAAATCTATTAACTGATGGTTGTATTGATCCGATACAGTGGTAAGATATCTTAAGGATGTTTTGTTTTTTGAATTAGTTTTAGGGAATACTAGAAATGCCAGATCTCCCCTCCGAAGCTATTGAGATTGACATAGAAGATGTCGAAGATGGATCCGAACTTGGTCAAATTGGATTCTCCCCCGAAAAAATCGTAAAGTTGATCAAAGCCTTTCTTTGTAAGACTGAAAATCGAACGATTGTCCCAGAACCATCCATGCACATCACCGTATCAAAAATGAGTGATGGGTACTCCATAGTTTCTGGCACCAAATTTACACGCTACTACTATGACTTTGATAAAAAGGGTAATTTAGTGCGTCGTGCGACCGAGTGGCCTGAAGGGTTTTGCAGCTTGCTGGATAAAGTTCCAACTGTAACTGCACTCTCTCGAGTCCTCAATCATTTATTGAATTGCGGCGAAGCAACCGAAAACTAAGCGCCGATCTTAAAGACGCTGACTCCGACCTCTTCATACCTGAGAGCTGCCTTATATAGCTTAATCGCGCGGTTGTACTTATCATCCACATAGCTCGTATATTGAAAATCAAAGCTTTGGCTTACGGAATTATAGAGAAATCCATCAAATACTCGCGCAGTGGTGAGTTGCGATTCACGCTCAGTATCGGCAAGTCTTTCCCGCTCCGCATCGAATTCGCCCTTCTTTAACTCTCTCTCTCTTTCCTCCTTTTTGCTCTCAATCTTATTACGAAGCTCCTCTTTTCTGGTTTCAGCGCGGGCCTCTTTCAATCGAGCAAGGAACCCTCCAACAAGAGCACGATAGTCGAATTCAGTTCCACTCTCTTCGGTCGGTTTAATTGGAGCATTTTTTACTTCAACTCCTACTTCGGTTTGAAGATCCAAATCATATGAGGCATCGATCGTTACAGTGGATCCGTCCTTAGTAGTAAACTGCCCGGTGAAGTTAAACTCCAAAGATTGCTTTACCGAAGCATTAAACTCAAACTCCCCTGAGGAAAGTTGACTTTTGATCTTGGTCTCGCTTTGAACAGCGGCTGCTAATTCAAAGTTATCTATGGTGGAATTGCCGTCATCTAAAACGCCGATCTTATCCAGCTCGCCCCTGATCGCAGCTCTAAAATCCTCTTTGTCGACCCCTAGGCTCACGGCCAGCCTCTCTAGGGTGTCTAGGTGCTCGGCGAAGCTTTTTACCGCTTCATACTTAAAGTCCTTGGAAATCTTATCCGTCAGAGAGAGTGTGCGCTTCTCGAGTTTTTTAAATAATTCAGATAGGTTACCATCCGGCGCGCGTCCTTCAATGTCCTCTGGGCTGAGATCACTACCCTTCAAACCGGACGGAGTCAGCTTATCTTTGGCAAAAAGCTGATTACCGAAGATTCCTTGGTCTTGGCCTTCAGCGAGACGACGCCTAAATGGCGAAAATGGCTCTAATGAGCGCGTAGGAGAAAAGGAGAAGGGACGTATCTCCATTAGCATGACCATCAAAAAAAATTTTCTGCCTATAGGACATCGGCACGGTCATACTGGAAACTTTAGTGCGATTTTAGCTTGAACCGCCGACTTTATTCCGTAGGGCATTAAGGTCGAAATCGAGCAGCTCCGGATAGAGCCGGGACCAAACTAAAACGATTAGGCAGCTAGCCAATCCTCCGAACACTATCGCCGGTACTAGACCAAACCAAGCGGCTGTCATCCCTGACTCGAATTCTCCAAGTTCGTTCGATGTCCCGATAAAAATTTGAGATACCGCGTTCACTCTTCCACGCATTTCATCCGGCGTAGCTAACTGCACCAGATTTTGGCGCACAATTACGCTAAGCATATCGGAAGCCCCGACAATGACTAAACATATGCTTGATACTAAAAGTTTAGACGACAATCCGAAGCCGATTGTGGCCAAGCTAAATACAAGGATCGCCACAAACATTATTTTTCCGGCACGCTCTCCCAAAGGATGATGCGCAACCCATATTGCCATTAACACCGCTCCGACTGATGGCGATGCTCTTAAAATTCCAAGCGCCGTCGGACCGAGATGCAATACGTCACTGACAAAAGCCGGAAGCAGCGCAACACACCCCCCAAAAAGCACCGCAAATAGATCCAGTGCCACTGCGCCGAATAAGATTCGATTCCGTTTTACGAAGCGAAAGCCGGCAAGAAACGTTTCTAAATTGCGCGGCGACTCCGGCCGCTCCACTCTCTCTAACTTCAGAGAAACAAAATGCCATATTCCAAACAGACTAAAGACCCCGGCTGTTAAATAGACTAATCCAACCTCCGGTAAAATTGCGCAAAGAAATCCACCCAACGCGGGACCAATAACCGTGGCAAGCTGCCAAGCGCTTGAATTCCAGCTAACCGCATTTGAAAAATGTTCAATTGGGACCAAAGCTGGCAAGATTGAAGAGATCGATGGTGCGCTAAATGCTCGCACTGCTCCGATCAAAACTACAGCCGAATAGATTGGCCAGGTGCCAAGAACTTTCAAATCGGAACTTAAACAAACCAGCGCCAAAGCCAGCAGCACGAGAAACGCGCTAGATTGGGTAATGATAATCACCCGCTGACGATTGAGCGTATCCGCCACTTGGCCTCCAAACGGGGTGAGCACGAAAAAAGGGAGAAATGATGCTAGTCCGATTAAGCCAAGATCTAAAAGCTTTCCGGTGATGGCATAAATATGCCATCCGACTGTGACAAAAAAAATCTGTCCAGCAAGTACGATTAAAATTCTGGCAAAGGTAAAGCGCCTAAAATTCTCTGATCGAAAAGCCGAATAGGCGTCGCTTGAACCCAGATCCTTGATTAAATCTCTTAACACCCCCACCTAGCCGACCTTGACCACGGCCAAGGTGCAGCGTGAGATGCAAACAAGCTCACCGGCTTCATTTGTGATCCGAATCTCCCAGACATGCGTACTTCGGCCGCGATGTATCGGCTTCCCTGACCCGGTCACTGTTCCCCTACTTGCCGCCTTAATATGATTTGCATTGATCTCGATGCCGCGACACTGAAACTGCTTTTCATCTACGTTTAGCCAAGCTCCAACCGACGCGAGCGTCTCGGCCAAAGCAACCGAGGCCCCACCATGCAGAATTCCAAAGGGTTGTTTGGTTCGTTTATCTACAGGCATCGTGGCAACCACCTCATCCGGAGAGAGGAGTTGGTACTCTATACCAAGGTTTCCATTCAAAGTTTCCGCTTGTTTGGGGAGGATAACTTTAACCTTTTCCGCTACGCGTGGATCTATCTTCATTCAAACTCATCTTGGTTTAAAATTCTGCTGTGTATTATTGAAGCTTTTCTGTGACCTTTCAAGCTCCTCTTGAGGATTATACCGATTTAGTGAATAACTAGAGCGTATGACAGACGAAGGAATTGTAAAATCAGAGATTAAAGACGGCGTTGGTAGCGTAATTTTCGGCCATCCTAAGAGTAATTCCCTTCCCGGGAATATTTTAAAGGGAATTGCCAAAGAAATTGAAGCTCTGGGGAATAATCCCGAGGTAAAAGTAGTGCTGCTAAGAAGCGAAGGCGATCGAACTTTCTGCGCCGGCGCGTCGTTCGATGAGTTTAAGGCAATCAAAGACGTACGCCAGGGCCAGGAATTTTTCATGGGCTTTGGTTCAATTATTCTTGCGATAAAGCGTTGTCCGAAATTTGTGGTGTGTAGAGTACAGGGCAAAGTGGTCGGCGGTGGAGTTGGACTAGTAGCAGCTTCGGATTACGCTTTGGCGACCGCGGGCTCTGCAATCAGACTTAGTGAACTTGCGATTGGCATAGGCCCATTCATTATCGGTCCGGCGGTGCAGAGAAAAATCGGAATGAGCGCTTTTGGAATCGCAGCGATCGATGCTGATTGGCATGATGCTCATTGGGCGAAAGATCACGGACTATACGCTCAGATTTACGAGACAGTGAAAGATCTCGATCAGGGAGTGCGTGATCTGACCAGTAAACTTGCCGGATATAACCCAGCAGCAATGGCAAAACTTAAATCAGTGCTTTGGGAGGGAACTGAGAGTTGGGAGACCCTTCTTCCAACCAGAGCCGGATTTACAGCAGAGTTAGTGCTGAGTGATTATGTGAAGAATGCAGTGAGTAAGATCCAAGGGAAATGAGGCTAAGCATCCAATTTAGAAACCATTGTAAGATCTAGCGTTCACACCCATAGTAGGTACTGCCATCTCTTGCGTCCAAAAATAGAATCTGATCCGGGGGACTTAGAAACCAAGAATCCGTGCAACTTAGTTTGTAATAGTAAGTCACGGGAGGTGATAACCGACCGCTCGAGTAACTGTATATTTCAAGTGTCGTACTCGCTTGCCCCCAAGTATACAAATCACAAAAATAATCTCCTCTGCCCCAGATATCGCTTGCCTGCTCCCTTTTTAATACTGTCCGTGAAGAGTGAGTCTGCTCTACAGCGTACAAAATCGGGGAAGGGTTCGATTGCAATCTATAATCCGAAATTATAACCCCACTTCTTAAGATTTGATCGCAAGGCGCTAGTGAGAGATCGTACTTAGCCTCAACCGCAATATTAGCGGCAAAGACCGCGCTTATATTTATAGTTAGAGAAAGAAGCAGTGGTAATAGAATCGGAATCCTAATCATAAACAACCTCCGTGTTAAAAGTTTCCTAGGCTTAACCACCGCTCGTAACTAGTCCCCAGAGATGTTATTACTGATCGGGCATCCCTGTATCAGCTTTGTCGTACGCGCAATCGAATCAAGTGGTTAAAGGCAATATATATAGTTTCTACGGAACGTGAGGCGTTAAGGGGCAACCAAAATAAGTTGTACCATCCTTAGCACTAACAAAAATAGTATGGTTTGTACTCGTTCCCTGTGACAAATCGGCACAAGTGATTTTGTAATAACTGATGGACGCTGGTGAAGCGCGAAGGTTTCCGGGCGTGTATGACTCAAGCGCCGCACCTTCACTGGCGCGATAGTCTTGAGAGTAAATGCCACAATAATGCTCCCCAAGTCCGTTAACATCTTCCATATATTCGCGGCGCATATATGTCTTTGTTCCGCGTTTTATAAGATTGGCAAAAAGAATTGTGGTTGAGCCCTCGCGATGAGAGTCTTCAATATAGATTTTTTCAGATGAAGGGGGCGTGCATCCTGACGTTGATAGCTGATATCTAGCTTCTGGAATAACCTCCCCCTCGGATGCGAAGATCGATCCCGGAACAATTAAGGTTAGAGCAAATAGCCTGCAGGATAGTTTTCTCATAACTGAGCCACCCGGTTTGATCTAAGTTCATTCCACGATAATCTGTCGAACTTCAGATTAATGCTCAAATAGTTCATTGATAGTTATGACGGGCAGAAAAGGATGTGTAACTTATTGAAAAGGTAACCGGCTGGTCGAGGGAGATCCCTCTTTTTTTATAGGCGTCTATGCTGCGCTAATCGCCCCAGTTTGTATACAATCTCAACAAACTCGGATTTCACGAGCTTCGACTAGCCACTTTATAGATAATTGCCGGGAACCAAGCGATCGATAACCCTAACTCCCCCTAACAAGATCCCCTGACTCTGGAGTTGCGGAAATATTATGTTCTCGGCGTAAGGTAGTGACGAACCAGGGACGTTGTAGCCAACAGTCCTATTATTAAGCTCTGTTAGAGACCACGGTGTAGGAACTCCCTGTGCCGTAAGGGCTTTGTCAAAATCAGCCCAGACGGAAAGATCGCAAAAGACCTCCTGGTGTCTAGCAAAAACCAGTTCACCACCGGCATATAAGTTTTGACCGCCAACTAACTTTGATTGAGTTATCTCCTGACGACCAGCCTGTCCGGTACGCTCTTCAGCCAATCGTACGGAACCCTCAGCGTCTACGGCAAAGACAAAGCGCACCGTATGTTGGTCAGTAATTCGATCTAACCTAATGCAATTTTTATCCGTATCTACAGGCATAGTTTCTTTTATAATATCGAGGAGCAATCTTTTCTCTGCTCTCAATGAATCGGATAACTCCGAAATCTGCCGATGGTTACCTTCGTCCGCCTTAATTGACTGCTCGAGAGACGAGATCGCTTTTCGCCTTGAGCCAACTAACTTAGCAAATAATTTTACCGCGGATAAAGGATCACTATCTTTATCAACCCCATCCGACGCTCTGCTCTGATGAATGTAGGCATCGACCTTAGGAAGCATGCGAGAGAGATTGGTATCCAGAATGTGATCCTCCAATCCAGCCAGCGCATCTTTGGAATAATAGGTTAAACGATCCGAGGAAAGCGGATCGTACACAATGGCCGTAACCGATCGCTCGGACGAAGCGTTATCAAGATGATCGTAGATCTCTGAAACATCAAATCCATCGACAGCGTCAGGATATGGCTTAGCGACACCCGACCTCATATCAAGGATCAGGTCAATCAGCACCTCATCTAAGGAGAGCGCGAATCCCGCAGCAGGCCCTTCGTATTGAAGATCGAGACGAGCCGCGTGGATATCCGGGTCGGCTTCTTCCCTATCAAATCGGCTGCTCTCGCGGTTAAATATTGTTACTAATCTCGGAACATATTCGGTTAGAAATCGCTCGCGCTCATCTGCTGTTAGAGTCAATGTGCCTGGCGGGAATTCAGGGTGTTGTTCCGGAAGTAAATTCAAACGATCCCAGATAGTCGATTTAAGCTCCAATACATCACCATTCCAAACTCCCATCCATCCCTTCGAGTCTAAATCGTCTTTGCTTTCTATTGCATACTCTCTGAGCTGTTCATGTAAACTTCTAACCCATCCGCGCTCTAGATCCATAAAACTTCGCAGGGAGTCGATGGTCCAGGGGTGTTCAAGTAGCGGAAGGATGCCTGGCTCAAAATCCTCATCACGAAAGGTTGTAAATAACTCCGAAGCCATCCTGACTTGAGGTGAGCTGAGATAGTAACCGAGCCCAGCTAGAACTTCATGATCTTGGGGAGTATAACTGCTACGATCATTTTCTGGTTTTTGTGTATAGCCGCGTGCCTCTTTTAGAATGAATCTGTAGTTTGCCCCGCTTGGAAGCTCAAGCGCGTAAATCAGCTCCACGTCAGGTACTGGACCTAGATCTCGGCTTCCTGATCCTCTAGCCCAAGCCAAAAAAGCAGGATCAATTCTGCCAGAAATCTCTACTGAGACTTGCGCTACTTCTCCTTTCTCTACCATCTGTTGGCGGCTTTCCAGAAATTTCTGATGAAGTTCGTAACTTCCATATGGGACTCTAAGTCCAAATACCGAACCGTATACCTCAAACCCTCCTTGCTTTACTGTCCAACGCTCCGGTCCTAATATTGTCGGTACTTCACCGAAGCGCTTTAAGAGCTGATCAAAACTCCCTGGTTCTTTACCACTTAAGAATTTTAGCAGGTCTGCTACCTTGCCTGCTTCCTCACTATCTGCAGCTAGAGAGCGATTGTCGATGACTGTGAAGGTGAATGGGAATTTGGGATCGGGTACGTACCAGTCAGCTAAAAGCTCATTTTCAGCTTCAGTCAATTTATCTGCGACTTTCTCCCAATCATAACAATAAAATACGGGAAAGACTTCAGCTCCTTCAGTTAGCACGAGACTCCGACGGCTTGCTTGGAAAGAAAGCTTCATTGCACTGAGAGTGTTGAGATCTGGGGCCATCAGTTTCTCAAGTGCCTCGAGTTCATCTTCGACGCCCGGGTTAGGTTCGAAGTTGGCAGCCACCTGACTGAGCATAGTGTCTATTCCTTCAGCCATGCTCTCGTATAGGCCAAGTCTTGGCGCTGGATCTAATCGAGCCTGTTCAATAGCAGCCCCCATGAATTCGCGGCGTAACTGACTCTGAATTCTTAGAGCATCAGACCTAGAGTTTGGATCACTAATGAGCGGCGAAAGTTCCGCTGCCATTGGAGGGGAGTTCGCGATAATGGCGTGACGAAGTGCATCCCGAGAATCGGGAGTCGCGCTAATTGCTGGCGCTGTACTATGGTCTCCCGAGGGCTGACCCGGGGATGTAGGATCCATCAGTTTGCTGTCCCTACGATATAAGTTCGATGAAAGAATACCAAAATGTCGTTCTATACTCAAATTACTGAGAATATTTAATTTTTGACTAAATTGGCCAATTCATTAAGCTATCCAAGAACACTGTTTTAAGAGTCAGGCGGGAGATCCATTTTTCCGATGAGCGGAGCTTTTTCATCAGACGTTGGTCCGGATGACCGAGGAGCAACTCCTGCGTTGGAGTCAACAGCTGATATCGAAAAAAAACTCGTCGCTTGGTGCACCAAGCTTGAGAGAATAATCAACGAACGGGTAGGTTCAATTCTATCGGCTCAGCCGTTCTCCAAAAGTTCTAGCGCAGAAGGTGATCGTGCGTTCTTACGAGAGCTAGAGAGGTTGCAGCCGCTTTCCTCTCACCCCGGCCACACCGCGGTACTCCTGCAAAGATACCTTCCAGAAAATTTAGAGGTTCGAGAAGTACTTGCTGAAATGGATCAAACCATTCTGCAACTTGAAACAACACGCTTTGCCTTGCAGAGTAAATTTGAATCGCGCTGTAGATTGGAGACCACAGAGAAATTCACTCAGGAAGATGGCACTAAGCTGTTTCAACTTCTCCGTTTGAAGGAGCGCCTAACCGGACTCTCCACGGCCGAGGAGGCAACAAAATGGGCAATTGGGATCTACAAATCGGGGATAGAGATTTACGGTGATAATGATCAGATTCCGACTTTACTCGCCCGTTTCTTCGCCCACTTAAACAATAAGGGGGAGAGCCCGCATGAAAGAGCATCTTACAGCAGGAGGCTTCCGCCACTAGACGATGAGCAACGGCTAAAACTTTATGCAAACCTTTTGCTCCCTAGAGATCCCGAGGCAGCAGGTGAACTTGTTCAGTACGAAAGGTTAAGAACGCGTGACGATGTCGATGCAAGCCGAAGGGGTGAATCCTCTGGTAAGCTCCGTCCAAAAATTGTCCGCCATCTGGAGTGGTTGTTAGATGACAAGGAGAGTGGAATTCTGAGATTGCATCGACTCAGCGATATGAATTTGGACGGGAACACCCCCCCACGCGCTTGGAGCGAGCCGGAGAAGGCGAAACTTTTAGATGACTCAGGGAAAAATATCAGGACAGCTATAAAATTCGCTCGAGCGGCAGCAGAGCGACTTTTGACAGCGCAGGAGCTTGCTCTGTGGAAAGACGGGGTGATTTCCCGTCCAATGTATCAAAAAGAACTTGGACCGCTACTAGACCGTGTAGAGTCGCTGATGGGCAAGGATGCAAACGAACAAGTGGTCGGGCTGTCTGAGGCTGAGCAAGCTCAACGCAATCATCTGACACTCGGGGCCAGATTCAGAGAATCCCAAGGAGCGGAGGCGCAATCCACAAAGATAGAGATTCTAAAGGGCAGTGTAATATCAGAGGTAATAACTTACAAAGAGCGGCATGATCCCTCAAGCTTTAAATCTACCCAGCAGTTTGCCGGGATGATTGAAGTATCGAGCACGACTGTGCTCTCGTATCTCCAAAAAACAGGAGAGGATCATCCCTGGTTTAAAGTTCTTCTAGAGTGCAGAAAAGCTGGCCTGCCTCGTTCAAGCAGCAGCGATCGGGCAAACGCTGAGAAGAATATTTGCAGTACTCAGTATATTCTCAATTGGTTTGAACTTACCGATGCTGATATTCAGCAGATCGTTGAAAATGCAATCGGCCCAATTTGGGAGAAGGTCAATTCACGCGACCTTACGCGAATTTTACAAGAGACCAGGGCCGCTGTTCGCGATACGAGCGATCCTCGTGCCGACAGAGAGATTCTTTCTGACAAAGGGTTAAACGAAGGGCAGATCGAGGATCTAGCGGGGCTGGCCACCAGATGGGCGAGAGCATCCAAGGGGCATCGATTCCGGGGGCATCTGTTCGACTCGGCGATTGAGGCTGCCTCCGCCGTAATGCTCGAGAGGTTTTGGCCGGGGTTTGATGTGGTGGAAGGGTCTACCTACCAATGGCCGACAAGAACCGGTCACTACATCGATTTTAGATTAGATCTACCGAATGGCAGATCGCTTTTCGTAGAGATTCACCCGATTGTTAAGGCTGACCCGCGCTCAGGAATGAGTGACTTCAAGTCCTCATTAAATTATCTACGGTATGTTTCTGCAAAGGGTGAGATCGAAGATGATCTAAAGTTATCAAAAGAAGAGCGAGCACGGGGACGCCGGCGGATTGATACTGAAATTGAGTCCAAGCTTGGGGATGAATACATCTCTGCGCGTTATAAACTAATAGCCACGAGAAAGCGTCCAGAGGATTTCGAAACAGCCTTGGTTCGCAGCGGATCTGAACTCTATGATCTACTACTAAGACAAAAACTATCGAACCCCGCGGCTGAAAAATGTTCGCTTCCAGACCGCGCCAAATTTGTAGAGCAGTTTGACGAGCTGAGAAGAGCTTTTCAGCGGCTAAAGCACGCGGAAAATGATCTCAGTGCGGCACTGCTATATAGCCACCAAGACGCTTATTCGGCTCGGGAAGCGAGCGCTGCGCTGGGGCAGCTCTTTCCTGCACGCACGGCGTCTGATGGAGGAGGGATTCTGGGTGAATCGGGAGAGCGAGTTGTTCCTTTACTAAGGGAGAAGACAAAGGCAGCTACTGGAAAAGCAACAAGAGTAGTGGAGATATTTGACGAGCTTCTAAATGGCAGCGCTTTATCCCAAGAGAGAAGAGACTCAGAATACCATTCAAATAGCGACGCTTACATGACGCTTGCCAGGAGAAAGGGATGTGAGGCATTAGTCTTGGATGCAGCCACGGTGCTTGATAACCCATCGAGATCTGCCACACGCGTTGCTGAATTTATCGGGAGAGCTGCTCCTGATATTGCGGAGCGCTTAGAACTCGATCACTCGCAGATCGCGTGGATTACCGAAGCACTTTCTCACAGACCAGCAAGGAGTACCGAACCGTCCCCGATAATTCATATCGGTCCATTTACTCCAGAGGATTATCTGGCCAGCCTAATAGCGCCAGCAAGATCAGTCTATCCGACTGATCCAATCTTGGAAGATTCCAGTCAGGAGGAGCAACCTTGAGCCAGCCAGAGCAAAAATCAATCGCTCCGAATGAGGA
>CAZJXY010000019.1:0-17947 GCA_964549925.1 uncultured Bdellovibrionales bacterium
TTCGCAAGGTTCTCTTTGTATCGTTCTGACCCCGTTCCGGCTGCATGGCAAGTTTCCAAAAGTTGGTCGGTTACCTTTTCAAAGGCAGAAACTACGGCCACTACCGGGGCGGTAGCGTGAGAGTTACAGATGATATCTATCACCTGCAACACTCGCTGCGGCGTCCCAACCGAGGAGCCGCCAAATTTTAAAACTTTTGAAACTGCCACTAGTGTTACAGAAGGGCTTTTTTCAGCGCTTCTGCCTTGTCCGATTTCTCCCAACTAAAGAAACCACCTTGAGACGGCTCTCTTCCAAAATGGCCGTAACTTGCCGTGCGTTGATATATCGGTTTACGCAGGTCCAAGTTTTGAATTATGGACTTGGGAGTCAATCCAAAAACTTCCCGAATGACGGGAACCATCTTATCTTCCGGGACTTTTCCGGTTCCAAATGTGTCGACATAAATTGAAACTGGTTCGGCAACACCGATGGCGTAGGCCACTTGAACTTCACACTTGTTAGCTAATCCTGCAGCCACGATGTTTTTAGCAACATGTCTTGCAGCATAAGCTGCAGAGCGGTCGACCTTTGTCGGATCCTTTCCGGAAAATGCACCACCGCCATGGCGACTATATCCACCGTAGGTATCGACAATTATTTTTCGACCAGTCAATCCACAATCACCCAGCGGCCCACCCACAACAAAACGCCCGGTCGGGTTGATTAGATATCGAGTGCTAGAGTTGAGGAACTGAGCAGGTACTACTTTCTTTACCACCTTTTCGATTACAAACTCTTCCAGAGTTCTGGAATCTACATCTTCTGTGTGTTGAGTCGAAACAACGATAGTTTCCACACTCTTTGGTTTTCCGTTTTCGTATTTTACCGTTACCTGCGATTTAGCGTCAGGTCTCAAGAAATCGACTTCACCGGCTTTCCGGACCTTAGCTAAATTTTCAACTAATCGATGGGCTAGAGTAATTGGAAGCGGCATAAACTCTGGAGTTTCGTCACAGGCGAATCCGAACATCAAACCCTGGTCGCCGGCCCCTTGTTCCTTGAACTTACCTTCACTCTCAGTTACTCCGATACTAATGTCAGCTGACTGTTGGCTGATGTGACATAAAATCGCGCAGGTATCGGCATCAAATCCAATCTCAGGTTTAGTGTAGCCAATCTCGCGTATTACCTTACGTACTAGGGGATCAAAATTGAATTTAGCATTTGTGGTGATCTCACCAGCTAGAACTACTAAGCCTGTCTTCACTAATGTTTCGCACGCAACACGAGCAGCTGGATCTTGGCGTAAGCACTCATCCAACACAGCATCGCTAATTTGATCGGCTACTTTATCCGGATGTCCCTCAGACACCGATTCCGAAGAGAAACTGAAGTTTTTCATAAAGAAACTAAACCTTTAAGAATATACCAATTGGGTGATTTTGACAGAAAAGCCGGGTGGCGGTCAAATTGATTAATAATCTCGTTTTATGCTGAAAATTCGTGTCTTGCGTTATAGAGTCAACCAGCCGTTTCAACCAAATTTAGAGGGGGCTTATGCATTCGCCACACGCACACGGGGAGAGTATTGGTAATAGCGAAGTCGTTTTTGCTACCCCTAGAGGAAAGATTTCTGCCGAGATTAAAAGCGACTGGTTTGAACGTAGTCGACTAAGTCTTTCTGATTTCCCTGCCAGTTTGCGAGGCTTAGAAGATCTGCAAATGAGCGGCGTTAATTACAAAAATTTTGAGCGCCGAGCGCTGTTTGAGCGAGGTGAGTTTAGCGATCTCGTCGAAGCCCTAGATCTGCGATTGAAAGACTTGGAAATCGGAGGGGCGGTAGTTGATTTTGGCTCGCCGATCGCTGGTGACGAAGGATTGATCAATCAGTCCAGGCTCCTTACCATGATCATTGGTGAGCGCTACGGGGAATTTATCTCGATCAACGAGGGGGAAATGAGCGGGACCCCATTCTTTCCGATTACCGTAAGCCTAGATCCTAGGGATAAAAACTACGTTGGTAACGGGAAGAAAAATACTCCGATTGGCCCTCACACAGACGGAAGCGGTGTTTCCGACCGGCGCTTGGATCTGATGGCTCTGGTATGTGTTCAGCGAGCTGAGGCAGGAGGGGAGTCAGTAGTGGTTAACGCGCTTAAGGCGTATCATGCATTGCCCGGTGAACTTCAGACTTATCTTTTGCAGCGAAATTATATCCGCCAAAACCCGTACAACGAAACTGATCCAAATCCGATTCGACGTCCGGTTTTTGAATTTGTGGAGCATGATATTTATACTGGGATTGGAATCAAGTATCATCGGCAGCGCTTAAATAATGGTCACGCATATATGAAAGAAGCGCTAAGCGATGTTGATCGAATCGCTCTAGACACGCTAGATCAGTACTTGTGTGATCCGCGCTTTAAGCGTCAGTTTCTGCTGCAATCAGGCCAGATATTGTTCCTTAATAATCACCTGGTGTGTCACGATCGAACAGCCTTTACCGATTCTGAATTACACAAGCGAAGGCTCGAACGCTTTTGGGCAGGGGCGTTGCTCCAATAGCAAAATGAACGGGGCGCCTATTTTGCCAAATCTCTGTGAGAGACGCTGACATGATAGATCGTCTTATCGATATTCAGCGAGAGTTCCTCAGCGATTGCAACCGAGCGGTGCTTTCCCCCGGTACAACCAATTCCGATATTCAGGTAGGATTTCCCTTCGTAGGCATAGTTTGGGAGTAAGAAGCCTAACAACCCGCGGAATCGCTCCATGAACTCAAGACACTTGGGCTGGCCCAAAACAAAATCCTTTACCGCTTTATCGGTTCCGAGTTTGTCTCTAAATTCGTCCATAAAGTAGGGGTTGGGAATGAACCGAACGTCTAGTATCAAGTCGCAGTCCGGGGGAGCTCCGTACTTGAACCCGAACGAGAGAAAATTCACCCGCATTCTCTGCTCGAGGTTAAAACTGGCGTCGACAAATTTAAGCACCTCGCGCCGCAAGTCGTGAACAGTCATTTCGGAGGTATCAATAACGAGGTTGGCTCGTTCTTTAAAGGGTTGAAAAAGCTCTCGTTCGGCCTGAATCGCATCACTAATAGTCTTGTGGCGTTCAGCATTGAAACTTGGATGTGGCCGCCGAGTCTCGTTATAGCGTTTTAGGATTATCTCGGTGCGAGCGTCGAGAAACAATAACTCTATTTTGGCTGCCTGACCCTTTTTTAAGTTACTTAAAAATGGCGCGACCGAATCGGCAGCGCTAACATTCAACAATAGAGCGGCATTACCGTATTGATTACTGGCCTTTTCTGCCAAGGAGAGAAACTCCCCAAATAGAGATGCTGGGAGATTGTCGATCGTATAAAAACCAAAGTCGGCAAGGGCTTTTAGCGCGGTTGATTTACCCGCACCGGAGATCCCAGCTAGGATTAAGATACTAGGTGAAGCCATTTAAGCTTTATGATGGCTTACCAACTTCTCTTTATTTTTCCTTAATTGCCCGTTTAAGGAATGAACAGCTGCGTCAATTGAAGCATATAGATCGTTCGTCTCCTCTTTGGCAATGAAGTGACTACCATCGGCATGAAAAGATACTTCAGCAATATGTCGGTTGCGCTCGACTGATAAAACCACGTGAGCTTCGGTATCGTGGTGGACAAATTTTTGTAAACAATTTGTGATTTTTTCTGTGGTATAAGTTTTAAGAGGATCGGTGCTCTCTGTGTTTCGGAATGTTATACTGACCGCGACGTGCTTAGGATTTGAAACCATAGCAGAAACCCTTATTTTAATAACTTAATGATAAGCCGATTGTATGTAATTTGGGCGAAAAATCAATGCTGCTGATAGCATTGATTTGAGAAGCTAAAAGACCTTCTTTCGCTTTGAAGAGGAGAGAATTCCCAAGGACTCGCGATATTTCGCGACAGTTCGTCGAGCAATCTCGATATTGTCTTTCTTTAAGGCTTCGACAATTGCTTGATCGCTAATCGGGTTGCTTTGATCCTCAGTCGCAATCAGCGCCTTGATTTTTTCCTTGACGCTTGAAGAGGAAACGTCTCCGTCGCTTCCTTTAATTCCGCTAGTAAAGAAGAATTTTAGCTCAAAAACGCCATGTGAAGTATGCACGTATTTATTCGTGGTCACTCGACTCACAGTGGATTCATGCATGCCGATGTCGTCGGCCACGTCTTTAAGCACCATCGGTTTAAGTGAATTGATGCCCTTATCAAAAAATTCTTTCTGGCGCTTAACAATACTTTCAGTCACGCGATAAATCGTTTTTTGTCTTTGATGAATACTCTTGATCAGCCAAGTTGCGGCCTTAAGGCGATCGGCCAGATAAGCATGGCTTGGATCTCCATCATTTGCTTTCTCTTTCAGTAGGTCCAAGTAATACGGACTTACTCGTAGTCGCGGCATCCCCTCTTCGTTCAGAGAGATAACGTACTCATCATTGATCTTATAGACGTAAATATCCGGAACTATGTATCTGGTAGTATCGTCACCAAAAGGACGCGCTGGGCGAGGTTCAAGGTTTTGAATAGCCTTGACGGCGCCGTACACTTCCTCAATCGCCACGTGCTCCATCTTGGCGATCTTTTCGTAGGCTTTCTTCTCTAATTTATCGAGGTGGTTTAACACGATCTTTGCGGCGAGCCCCTCTCCTAACCCCATGTGCTCTAGTTGAATAAATAGGCACTCACCGAGATTTCTTGCCGCGATTCCTGGAGGATCGAGTTCGCGCATTCTGCAAAGCACGCTCTCAACTTCAGCAATAGTACATTTGCAAATTTGAGCGATCTCTTGATCATCGACGCAAAGATAACCGTCCTTGTCTAAGTTACCTACCACATATAGCGCGATTTCCTCTTCCTTTTGGGAAAAATCCATCATGCGTACTTGAGAGAGGACGTAGTCCGAGAGCTTTTCACTTCGGGTAAGCGAATTCTCCAAGTTTGGACGCTCGTCACCTGAAGCGGTTCCTTTGGGGCTGGATACGCCTTTATAGTCCGTAAAATTTTCAAGGTAGTCGGCCCACTCGACGGTGGCTTGCTCACTTCCCTTGGAAATCTGTTCGTTAGAGTCCGTGATATTTCCGCTCTCGGAGCTAACCTCGGGATCGGCGATTGTAATCTCGGATGAGAGCGGTTCGCTGCCATCAGACTTAGCCTCTGTGGAATCGTCTTCGGAGGCGACCTCCAGCACGGGATTTTCCAGCAGCTCTTTTTCCAGCGCCTCAAGAAACTCAGGGCGCCCCATTTGAAGCAGCTTAATCGCTTGTTGCAGCTGCGGAGTCATTAGCAGCTGTTGGCTTAGTTTTTGGACTAGTTTTGTCTGTAAAGCCATAGAAACAACGGAGATTAACCTACAACCACTCAAACCGGCTGCGAGCCCAACAAACTCATGGTCGGACAGCCTTGTTTGATTTTACCATTGTTTTGACTCCTTTTCGACCAAGGAGGATGCAAAAAACGTGCAACCCGCTGAATATACCGGATTCTATCGAGATCTAGAACTGAAACGTACCCGTGAAGGTGCCGCCTAAGCCGGACCAAGTAGTACTTGGATTATAAATATGCTGTGCCCCCTGACCAAACTCCATAAATAGCGGACAATTATGGAGTATATTCCAGGGCTTATTTAATCCCCCTTTTCTCCCGATCTTGGGCCAAAACCAGTGAAATCTGATTAATTGTGAGAAATTTTCGAGGTAACTTGGCGTAGATAGCAAAACAGTTCAGTCATATATAGATATTATTGAGGAGACTTATCTGGGGATCTTGCTACGCCCCTTCCATCCAAGTTTACGAAAGAGTCAGTTACTGAGTCCGAAATTCTACAATTTCGCTATTTATGAGGCTAATCGTTGTTGGGAAAAATTCCCAGCATAATTTGAGTAGTGCGAGAATAAGGCTTACAATGCCCCATATGTCAGAAGAGAATACATCGACACTACCCGAGGCGAAAACACCCGAACACATTGCTCGGGTGAGGGATTTACAAAATAAACTTCAAAAAGAACTTGCGGCACTATTAGCCCATCCACTTGTGCCGCGGGAGTTTAAAAAGGTCTTTGAGGAGAAGGAATAACTATGGGTGCAGAAGTAACAGAACGGCAAGAACGACTAGAGGCAAGCGTAGGAAGGGTTGCAGATCAACTTGCGGATCAGCTACTTGCCCCATTTCAAGATACGCTTGCAAAATTTGAGATTGCATTTCCGGGCATCTCCCAAAGACTTTCAAACGTGGTTAATGCTGACACTATAAAGGCTGCTTTTAGCGCTGAAGCTGCTCGATCTATTCAAGGCTTGATTTCAGAGGGTACTGAAGAATCTCTTGGTAAGGCACTTGCCGCAGTCAAGGAGCTACGATCCCTTTTTGAACGGGGTGGAAGTGTTGATTTAGAGGCAGTAAAAGAATTAATGCCTGGTAAAGTCGTAGGCCCGGATGCGCGCATTTTTCAAGGTAAAGATATTGGTGAAGTACCTCAATTACCAGCAGACTTACTTTCAGTTCTTAATTCGAAATGTGAACTTGCAAACGACGGCAGAAAGGTTGCAGAGACCCATAGGTTAGTACTTGTTCCGGCTACAATTGATGGTGAGCCTTTAACTCTAAATTCGCTTCGCGAGTTAGCTACTACGGCTGGAAAACGTAGGGACCCAAGTTTCTACAAACAAGATTGGTACGAGAATGAAGCATTTGCCAACGCACCATTAGAAAAGAGTGTGTGGGTACTTGAATATCAAGGTGTTGCTCCAGGTACATTCGATAAAACCGATTCGGAGCAGGTGGCAGTTGTTGGTAAACTTTCACATTATCAGACAGCAAGAGTGCTTGAGCACGTTGGCACAATGGTATTCCAAGATCTCGAAAATGGCGAGCGCATATATCCTAACTTTTACGGCCGCTGTGAAGAACGGTCGGCCTCTGGCGATCGGGTCTACGCTGGCTACTTCAATGCTCGCGGGCTCGGCGTCTACGACTTCGACGATGACTATCGTAACGACATTTTGGGCCGCGCCGTTGTCCGGAAGTTAAATACTTGATCGTTGGTAATTGGAATATTGATTTTCTTGGTTTTTTGAATTTTGATTCTTGGTCCTCGCAAAAATTTTCAATTTATTATAATGTGTAATAATTCTGCTAATGTTGGAGCGCTCAAGGGTGCTTCACGCCGAATAAGTTCGCAGCGAATATTTAGGTTTCCGCGGCGCAAGCCGCGGATCGCGTAAATTGCTGTCAGAGGTCTTGTGTCTAAGGATCCAAGGCGAGTGCAGCGCTGTACAGGAGATAGAACTTCTTGCTTCTTCCTAGTGGACTTGCCGTACCTCTCGTGTCTTTCTCGGAAGAGAAAGATAACGCTTACGAAACAGCAAGTCCCAAATAAAATTCAATCGAGGGAACCCTTTATTGTTCCGATGCGCGCTTGGCCAACCAAGACGCGCATTAACGGTAAAGGGCTCGATCGATGGTGAGGCTCTGAGGGGAGGGAGCGAAATTTCGGTCGGCCTCTGGCGATCGGGTCAACGCTGGCAACTTCAATGCTAACGGGCTCAACGTCAACGACAACAACGATGACAATCGTAACGACAATTTGGGCCGCGCCGTTGTCCGGAACTTCTATCTCCCTTTTTTATTTTTGTTTGAGGCTTTTCATCCAGCCGCCTAGCATGCGGCCGATTTCGTCAAGCGCTTGCTGAAGTCCGATATATTTCTTTTGATTGATCGCCTTGACGTCGAGGGTGAGACGAAGAAATACTCGAAGTAGATCTACTCGGGTGCTTACTTGAATGAGTTGCTCTGGTCGTCTTTCTTGCTGAAGATAGCCAACTTTAAGTAGGCCTTCAAGAATGTCGAGAGCTGCATTCTCTGATCGTTGCCAGAGAGTGTAGCGGTCCATTTTTGGAATTGATTTTTGAATCTCGTGCAGAGTGCGATATAATTCGTAAGTCTTGTGTATGATCGGTATATCAGACTGCTGCACAACTACACCTTGTTTATTGATGTATCTATAAGATGAACGAGAGTCAAAAAACGTTTCAATCTATGATTTCTGCAGAAAGCCTTTTTTCTGCTTGGGTTGAATTTCGTAAAGGCAAGAACAAGCGAAAAGATGTGCAGGAATTTGGTCGCAATGTCGAAAAAAATATCTTTCGTTTACACCGCGAGCTTGCTGCAAAGACTTATAAGCATAGCCTTTACAGTTCCTTTTTTATTCAAGATCCTAAAGTACGGCATATACGCAAAGCCTGTGTGCGAGATCGACTGGTGCATCAAGCAGTCTATACTGTTCTAACTCCAATCTTTGAGCCGCGATTCATAAACGATCTCTATTCTTCACGATTGGGAAAGGGCACTCATGCAGGTGTTGATGCACTCCGCAAGATGACACTAAAAGTCAGCCGGAATTTCTCTAGGCCATGTTGGGCACTAAAATGTGACGTAAGAAAGTTTTATGATTCGGTAGATCATGAACTCTTAATTCGTCTGTTGGGAATGGTTATAAAAGATGAATCTGCCTTGTGGCTTCTCCGAGAAATTATCGGGAGCTTTCATTATGAAGGTACGCCAGGCAAAGGACTTCCGATCGGAAATCTGACTTCGCAGATCTTTACAAATATTTACCTCAACGAGTTGGATCAATTTTTAAAGCAACGGAACCGAATCAGATATTACGCTCGTTTTGCCGATGACTTTGTGCTGCTCTCAGAAAGCAAGGCAACTCTTCAAGCGCTGCTTCCTAAAATTGAAATATTCTTAACTGATCATTTAAAGATTCAGCTTCATCCGCAGAAAATCTCCTTACGCCCCCTTCATCAGGGGATTGATTTTTTGGGCTATGTTGCGCTTCCGCATCACAGAGTGCTGCGGACCACGACCAAGAGAAGGATGAAGCGGAAGATGGGTAAGCGACTCTCCGAATACCTAGGTGGAAAGATCGACGAGAATTCGATGAACCAAACACTTCAATCGTATTTGGGAATGCTGTCGCACGGGGATTGTTATCATTTAGAGAATGAAATTAAAAATGTCTTTTGTTGGAAATAGGCCGTCCGCGTGTAAATTTGTGAAGTAACTGGAGAGCAAAACTGAATAATAGCGAGCCGTGTATAGGGTTGTTCGGCAGTCCAATTATGGACTTCAAGCGATTGCCGACTTTGCGACACGGTTTAAGCCACTGCTTAGTTTGGTACTTCCTTCATATAGTTTGATTTCGACCAGACAATTTTTTGCGGAGAAATTATTTTAAGATAGGCTTTAGAAAGATTAGTCGCCGCTGGCGACCACTTTACCTCAAGTGCGAATCTTCCAGGTATAAAAAAGTCGACTTCTCCTGCAGATGTTTTAAGAAATCCCATTCGGGGAAACCGTCTCCCCAAAAATTCAGCGCTGCAAAGTTCCGCCAGAGCTGATATCGAGTGCTGAGGCGCATTTAATTGGGCCATATCTAAAGCCATCCAATATAGTAGCGGGTCTCGAAAATAGAATTTTTTGTCGGATCTAAATCTGAAGGCACCTGTATCTTGATCGACATTATAAATGGTGCGCACCGCAAACATTGCTTCAAGCATGTTCACATAGTCTTTTGCTGTATGATGAGAACCAATCTGTGTCTTCTGAGCAAGAGTCTGTAGGCTAATAGTAGAGCCGGTAGTGAGAGCAATCTGTCCTACAATCTCATTCAGGTATTGCGCATCTTTCCCATATCTAACTATGTCACCACTAATCCATTTGTGAAGTGTTTTGGTCATTTTGACGGGCAATTTTCCAGATGGCCCCGCTTCAATTAGGGCAGCCGGAAATCCACCTACGCGAAAGAAAAGCTCTAACTCCGCTTCATGTTCTAAGTTCGGCCAGTCTGCAAATCGGCGCATTGCATGAAACTCTGGAAACTCCATCGGCAAAAGCTCATATTCTCCCCCTTCTCCAAAGCGGCCAGGAAGCTGCTCCCCTCCACGCAAAAGGTCAATAGAGTTTGATCCCGTGGCAATAATTGCGTTAGCGCTTCCCCTATCAAGCTCATGCTTAACAGCCAGAGCCCAGCCGTTTACGTATGTAACTTCATCTAGGAAAATAACATCCCTGCTACGGATAGATTTCATAATCTCAGCTAGTTCTTGCTGAGAACCTACATTTTCACAGGATAAGAAGAAGCATTTTCTTTTCTTGGCAAGTTGCTGCGCTAGAATAGTTTTCAGCCAGGAGCTCTTTCCAATCTGTCGCGGCCCTCGAATCAGATACAGAGATCCTGGAGATATCTGTAGAGCAGGGAAAGGACGCTTAAACGGTGCCACTTTGAGAGCCGCTAGATGTTTATCTGCTACCTCCCAATCATCCTTTTCCCAAAAGATTTCCATTGGTTAAATCATACGATCAAAAGTGGGCAGTGTAAATACCCAATTTGGGCATTCATGAAATAAGAATTAGGCAGTAATTTTACGAGGTAGAGAGCTTTGGTACTACCGCATCGCTTCATTATCCAATGGGATCCATTCAAAAGTATAGCCTACCGACTTACTCGAGAAACTATAACCGTAAAAGGATCATCAGCTCGCCAGTTTAATTCAAATGTTCCGTTTATCGGCGAACGAGTCGGGGGGTGTCCAAACAAATGTTTTCGATCAGCCGGAGCACAAGCTAACGTGCCGTAATAGCTAGCGAGCGCCGCGTCCTCTCTTTTCGCCTCAACAGGAATAAAGAATCGATAAGCTTTCTCGAGAGTGGTGTCATTAAAATGTACTGGCGCATCTCTTTCAGGAGTAATCTCTAGATTTCGAAAGTCTGAGGTTCGAACTGAAAACTTGAAAGATTTCCAAGCAGAGGAGAACCGATCCGATTCTCCCTTAATAATGAAATGAAACTCTGGACGTGGCGGGAGAGTCGGTGATTCTTCGATAACTTGATGTGCTTTTTCAAACTGCTGCGACATTTGCGGAGGGAATTTGCACGATTCTGCAGAAGATGTCCAGAGCTTTTATCGTGAGAATCAAACTAGAGCCTAAAATCTTGGCCGAGATAGTACTGCCGTGCTCTCTCGCTTTGAGCGATCTTTTGAGGGGAACCCTCTTCAAGTATATGTCCCTCGACTAAGATGTATGCCCTGTCGCAGATCTCCAAAGTCTCCCTTACGTTATGATCAGTGATTAACACGCCGATCCCTTTGGACTTCAATCTATTAATCATAGATTTAATATCCCCCACCACTAGCGGGTCAATCCCGGCAAAGGGCTCGTCTAGAAGAATGAAACTCGGGTTTCGAGCCAGGGCGCGGGTGATCTCGACTCTCCGCCGTTCACCTCCAGAGAGCGCGCTTGCTATGTTGTGTTCGACGTGCTTTAGACCGAATTCCTCAAGCAAAGTCGAGGCTCGCTCCTCAATCTCATGTCGAGAAAGTCCGTCAATCGTTTCAAGGATGGCCAAAATATTCTCCCGAACGGTCAATTTTCTAAAGACTGATGGCTCTTGGGGAAGATAACCTAGTCCGGCCCGGGCTCTAAGGTACATTGGATCTTTGGAGATGTCCTTGCCATTGAGCAGTACGTCTCCCGCATCTGGAGCCACTAGACCAACAACCATGTAAAATGAGGTAGTTTTTCCAGCTCCGTTTGGACCAAGAAGCCCGACTACTTCACCTGAGTGCATGTTAAATGAAACACGATCGACCACCGGTCGGCCGCGGTACTGTTTAACTAAGTTCTTCGCTTCTAAACTGCTCGTGGCCATGTGTGTAATATCAACTAGCTCTCTTTAAACTCTTGGGTCCAGGTTCCTCTTTTTTATTTTGTTCCTGAAGCTTTACTCGAACTTGCCCCTCCGCCATACTCCGATCTTCATTAAGAAAAATGGTGACTTTGTCTGCTGAAAGCACGCTTCCATCCTGACTGAGCTCTGGATTCTCCGTCAGTACTATAGTTGCATTTTGAGCGACATAGGTTGCTTTACCTCCAGTAGCCCTGATCTTTTCACCTTTAGTAATAAGCACGTTACCGCTACACACCAGATCCGTTATTTTGTTGTTCTGATCATAAGCTCCATCAGCCTTGTCCCCGAAAATCGTAAGATCTCCATTCACCATCTGCATATTACCCGAATAAGTAAACTTCCTCTCCTTAGAGAGCAAAGTTAGCTGGTCGGACTTTATATAGGTTGGATTATTATCGGAGCCAAAATTCTTAAAGTCAGTGGGCTTTTCCTCGGCTAATGCAGAGCAACCAAATACCAGAACCAAAAATAGTATGTAATGTAGCTTCATGAAACAAAGACCTTAGGGTTGCTCACTATATTTGGGAAGAACCGTGGTGTCTACATCATTAAAAATTCGAAACTCTTCTTTGGTCAGGTCGGCTTCGAGTTTTTTCCCCTTCAAATTCATACGCGAATTGTTTATCTCCACATTTCCAGGAACGAGGACCGTATTCTTGATTCGATCAAAATTGGCTGTGTCGGAGGTAAGAACCGTGTCTTGGTCAAGTTGAAGCTTGACGCCCTGTGAAGCCTCGGCTTTGCTTAGTGACGCTCCATCCAAAAATAAAGTTGCAGATCCAGCGTTAAGCTCAATTATTGAACCATCTTTCTTGAAAATCACTAAGTGTGCTTTATCCACGAGGGCGGAATTGTTTGCCGGAAAGTACTGCCCACGAGATGCTGTTACCTCCCAAATTTTCTTTCCATCCCGCATTTCGACGCGATGAAAATCATTCATCGCAAAATTAGCACCGTCATTCGGCCGTTTATCCACGGGAACAGAGTTGTTGGTCTCGGAGTTAGGGCTGTTAGAAGCTTGGCTATCTGAAACTTGAGACTCTGGGGATTGACCCAATTGGGTACGATCGCTGTTTAGGATTAGAGCTGTAGTTAGCGCGAATCCGCCGAACAATAGCAGCGCCAATAGAATGCTTTGTTTTCTGTCAATTCTCATCTGGCGTAATCCAAATTAAGCAGAAAGCGCTTCCCTGATCTTAAGCAACGAAACAAGAATAGGTTTGACTTCTTCTAAGCGTAGCATACTTGCACCGTCGGATGGGGCAACCTCGGGATTATCGTGACATTCTAAAAAGATTCCATCGACTCCCACCGCCATAGCCGCCCTTGAAAGTGGCGCTACGAACTCACGCTGACCGCCAGAAGCACCTCCGGCTCCTCCCATAGACTGAACGCTATGGGTTGAGTCGAAAATGACCGGGTATCCAAGCGATCGCATTATTAACAAACTACGCATATCTACAACCAAATCACGATATCCAAAGCAGGCACCACGTTCGCACAGGAGGATATTTCGATTACCACTTGCTCCTATTTTTTCCGCGGCGAAACGCATATCATGCGGAGCCAAAAACTGGCCCTTTTTGACGTTTACTGCGCGATTTGTTTCACCAACGGCACACAAAAGATCTGTCTGTCGACAGAGAAATGCCGGAATCTGAATAACATCTACCACTTGAGCAATTGGTCTAACCTGTTCGATTGAATGTACGTCGGTCAGAACGGGAATCCCAACATCCTTTCTAACTGATTCAAGAATTTTAAGTCCTTGATCGATCCCGATCCCGCGCTTTCCGCTAATACTCGTTCGGTTGGCCTTATCAAAGGAGGATTTAAAAACTAAATTGATTTTTAATTCGTCGGCTAAGGTTTTTAGAAATGAAGCAATTTTTAAGCAGTGGTCTTTGGACTCTATTTGACATGGCCCAGCGATTAGCAAAAATTTTTGGCCGTCTCCAACGGATAAGGAGGGGGTGATTTTTGCCAAAATCGCCATAGGCTTACTTGAAAGGTTGAGACATCTGAAGCGGGGCGCTTAGTATTTCGCCCTTATCAGTGCCGAAATTGCCGCGATTCTGCCAATTTGAATCACGAGTTGAGTCCTTTTCTGCTTTGAGGCTAGCATCTCTAAACTTCAATGCAGCCTCGATGAAACTCTTAAATATGGGATGCGGGTTGCGCGGCGTAGATTTAAACTCAGGATGGAACTGAACACCCAGAAACCATGGGTGATTATTGAGTTCGATAATCTCTACTAAGCTGCCATCCGGAGACGTCCCAGAGAAGACTAGACCGTTCTGAGCTAACTGTTCACGAAACTGGTTGTTTACCTCGAATCTATGTCTATGACGCTCATTAACTAAGTCCTGGGCGTAAATCAAATTAGCCAGCGAACCGGGTTTGAGTTTGCACGGCCAGGAGCCTAGCCTCATTGAGCCGCCTTTGACCTGCACGTTCTTTTGGCTCTCCATTATGTGAATAACCGCTGTACTCGAGTCTGGATTAAACTCCTCGGATGTAGCATTGGTTATCTGAGAGAGATTTCGCGCATATTCAATTACTGCCATCTGCAGACCCAGGCAGATTCCAAAAAACGGAATTTTGTTCTCTCGAGCATATTGAACCGCTCGAATTTTACCCTCACTACCACGCTCCCCGAACCCTCCTGGAATGAGGATTGCGTCAATTGTCTTCGGCAGGATCTTGTTTAGTAGTGTCTGGAAACCGTGTTTTTCTATCTCTTCACTATCAATGAACTCGATCTTTAAGTCACATGAGTTAGCAATTCCCCCGTGTCGAAGTGCTTCTGTTAGACTCTTATAACTTTCGGTTAACTCAACATACTTACCGACCATCCCGATGGTGATGCTACCCTTGCTTGGGGTTTTAACGATCTGAGAAATTCTCTCCCAATGCTTCAAGTCTGGAGCACCTGTCCAAATATTGAGTAGATCGACGATGCGTTCATCTAACCCTTCCTGATGGAGTAAGAGTGGAAGCTCGTAAATCGATTCGACATCGTAAGCATTGATCACACAATCTTCCGATACGTTACAGAAGTGACCAATCTTTTTCTTTAGCTTTTGATCGAGCTTTTGCTCTGAACGGCAAATTATTAGTCCTGGTACCACTCCCAATCCAGTCAATTCATACACGGAGTGCTGAGTTGGCTTGGTCTTAAATTCTTGAGCCGCATTTAAAAACGGCACTAAAGTGACGTGGATATAAAGTGTATTATTTTGCCCTACATCAGCCTTCATCTGTCGAATTGCCTCGATAAATGGAAGGCTTTCTATGTCGCCAACTGTGCCTCCAACTTCGACCAGGCAAATATCATAACCCTTGGCAGCCAGATGAATTCTTCTTTTAATCTCATCAGTGATGTGAGGAATAACTTGGACAGTTCCGCCTAGGTAGTCACCGCGGCGCTCATTGGCAATTACGGTTTCATATACTTTGCCCGAGGTGAAATTGTTCAGCTTGGTCATCGGTGTCCCGATGAAGCGCTCATAATGTCCGAGATCTAAGTCCGTCTCTGCTCCATCGTCGGTTACAAATACCTCTCCATGCTGAAAAGGACTCATCGTACCGGGGTCGACATTAATGTAAGGATCGAGTTTAAGCGCGGTCACCTTTAGCCCTCTGGCTTCCAGCAGTGCCCCAATGCAGGCAGTTGACAGGCCTTTGCCCAAGGATGAAACAACGCCACCAGTCACAAATATGAATTTGGTTGGTCTTGAACTCATACTTATTTCTACAAAAGAGAATAAGAAAAACTTTTTGACTTGGAGACAGGAGGGATACCCCTGGTGGGCTCGCTGACCGACTTTCGACGGCTGGCCCAAACCATACTACATGAAAGTCAGAGCTGAGACCAAGCGGGAGATGCGATTTTGTTGAAGATAAAATTAACAGTCATTACACTTACTTAAACTTAGCATCATACAATCGCTTCCGTCTGGAGCTACTGTTTAGCTTCTCAAAGAGCAAAGCGCGAAAGACCATGAACCAGCTGGCGATGCCGACCGCAAGAACAGTCCCAACTAAGCCGAGCCAAGGTGCCACAGTTTGGAGATATCCACTAAGATAGCTTACGAGTACTAGCGGCGGAAGCAATGGATCGGGCGGATCGGTGAAAGGATTTAACCCACTCATAATTATTAAAACTTCGTACGGATTACCTAGAAGTAGCGGTAGGAACAGCACGAGCAGAGGAATGAACCACTCAATCCAATTACGTATACAAAATGAAATTGCCTCATTAACCGCGACCAACCCGTCTAGTCGCATTACTACAATCACCTCGGGTAGGGCATTTAATAATAGAAATATCCCGAGTTGCGCACACGCATAGAATGCCCTGCCCTCCTCGACTTGCCCAAACGGCGAGATAAGATGCTCTACGATCCATAGGACGAACGAAGTTCCAATCAGTGTAAAAAAAATTCCCCAATCAAAATGAAGCAACGATCGAGCGGTAAGCTTTTCCCTGTTAAAGGTTGCAGTAATCCAAGAGTAGTAAAGAGTCATTAACGACAATTTCAATATTCCGGCGAGAAATCTCCCAGCCACGCCCAGCCCTACTAGTAAAATCGAATAGGTAAAGATGAAGAGGAAATAGGCCAAAATTGAGCCAACTATTAGCAACCAGTTCTGCCTCAACTGTTTAGCCGCATTCACAGCAGATTCTTTATAAAGGGTTAGTAGAGAGGCGATGAATAGTGATGGACCTAAATTCACGGCTACCTAATCTTCATCCTGCGTGAAAAATTTTGAGGTCCTCTCCCCCCTCTACCGCGGCGAGGCTTATCTCTGCCTGACCTTGTTTCTCTGGGGTGTTTACTAAGAGAATGTAGGAAGCGTAAGATCTCATCGTCGAAGTCTGATGTGCTCGCTACCTCAACCAACGCTTTTAGGTCTGGCAAGAACTCCTTGTTTGCATAACTTCCGGGGCGAATCTTATCCAAATCGGAATGCGCTAAAGTTGCCCAAGCAATTAGTACTGTCTGAATTCGCTCCTTCTCCTTTCTTGGTACTGCAAGCTTACTGAACGAATTATTGCAGTGATCTCGAATTTCGTCTCTCGATCTAAATCGACGCGGAGAAGCCATTTCGAATAGGTCCCGCATTCCAAAATACAGTGTTATCAAACATAAAATTGTCGTAGCTGATATCTCTCTACCGCTAAGAATTAATTGATCGGCTAAGCCTAAGCATTGTGCAAGGGCCGACCCTTCAGCGAGTAACGACGGTTCAGTTTCAATTAGCTCTGGGAGAAGGAATTGAAGCAGCCCAGAATCGGAGAGTCTCCTAAGGATCTTAAGAATATAACCTGATTTGAAATCTTTCTTAAGCTCCTCGTAGACCCGCACATTTGAACTTTGGTTAATTAAGTGACGACATCGTAGAAGTGCTTCCCATGTTACAGGCTCAATCCTAAATCCTGTTCTAGCAGCATGTCTAACTGCCCGAATTAGGCGGACAGGGTCCTCTGCAAATCTTTGATCCGGATCGCCAACGATCCGTATTATTCCGTCACGTAAGTCTTTGACTCCGCCAACATAATCGATAATCGAATAGCTTGAGAGATCGTAAAATAGCGCATTGATTGTAAGATCACGTCTAAAGGCATCTGTTGCATCAGTTCCGTAGACATTCTCGGCTGTTGACTGTCGATTGGCAGAAGTAACGCCGTTATCTTCTTCCGATTCTGAGGTGCCCGAAGACCGAAAAGTGGCTACCTCAATGATTTTATTGCCGCGAAAAAACACATGCACGAGTCTAAAGCGTCTGCCGATCACCCGACTATTCCGGAATAACGAACGCATCTCCTCGGGCTTTGCGTCAGTTCCAATGTCGAAGTCCTTGGGCTTTTGTCCAAGCAGCAGATCCCTGACACCCCCGCCAACCAAGTAGGCTTTAAATCCAGCTCGGAGCAATCGGTACATGATCTTAAGCGCGTCAGGGTCAATCGAATGACGCGAGATACTGTGCTCGTTTCGAGTGTATATAATAGGAGTTGGAGATCTTACTGACATTTAGTCGAAATAGTAGCCTACCTAACCTGATTTTCCCAGACCCGCAAAATTGATAATCCTGCACGATTTCGCCAAAAGAGACTCGAAACTGCAAAAATAGGAAAATCACGTACTCAAGTAGACTCTGTATCAGGTCGACTTTTGATATAAGAAGAG
>CAZJXY010000020.1:0-17906 GCA_964549925.1 uncultured Bdellovibrionales bacterium
ATAGGAAGTATGTTCCATTTGGATCAAGAAATCCTTGACCTGAGTAGATCTCTTCAGAATCCGAGCCCCCGAGCACTCTCACACCAAATAGTCCATTTCCACCGATTCTAAACTTAACATTCTCGGCTGTCGCCTGATCGACTAGCGGTTCTTGCCCGGGTTCTGGAGTCCATTTTTCAGTGGATAGAGGCTCAACATTGCTGACTTTATAGGTGCCACGACCGATTTCAACTTTGAATTTATACGCTTCGCCAGTTGATGGGTTGTACGCTACGGCGTTTCCCTGTCCCAGAAGATATCCGGTAAATCCACCTACCTTGAATTTGATGTGTCCGCCGCTAATTGCTTCATACGTTCCACGTGGACCTGCGCTAGTGGTAAAATGCCCGGCCTTATACTCTCCGTTAAATTCCGCTCCAGGATAAAAAATTCCTTGCGGACGATCGATTTCATGTGGTTTTGCAATTCCCTCTAGTTTTCGTGCAATCGGGATCTCTCTTGCATTACTTACTGATGGAGAAATGTCGACCAACACAGCATCATCCGGTCTGGTATTCACCACGTCATTTCCAAAGGGGTGATTGAGCTGTTTCGCTGCAACCTCCCGAAGGCGAGCAACCCCGTTGGATTTTCCCGCAGATTCTAATCTCTCGATTACCGAAGCTGTTAATGGACTAATAGCACCTGGCATAAGCGTCTCGCCTTAAAACTTAATGAATTTAAGATTATAAAGAGTTTCAGTATGACGCCGACCGTGGCAAGAACTTCTAATGTCTCCCCGTGACTGTAAAACAGTATTCAGATCTCGTGCCAATTTTTAGTTATCTCTTCAGGCTTGAAACCGTTGAGCTTTTCCTATCCCGATGGTTTTGGTGGCTTTCAAGGGGAATATTCTGCGTGGAAGTTTGTGCCTGTGGATAAGTCTCAAACCGTTCACGGGTGCCAACAACCAAAGTGCTAAAGGCGCGATTCTGCCGTTCAAGCACTCCCTACGGGGCTATAGCTGATGGGGCATTGCGCTATTGAACAGCAGAATCGCGGCCTCATAAAAAATAAATTGCTACCCGTGAACGGTGGATAATTCCTGAGCTGAAAGCACGTTCACGTACACAACATCTCCGCTGCGCTCGAGCTTACCTTGCACAAAAAGAAGCTCTGCTTGAATAAAAAGCTTTAGAAATTGTTGAAAAACATCAGGCTTTATTACCAAATTCACAATTCCAGTCTCATCTTCAATTGTAATAAAGGTAAAACCTTTAGCAGTCGGCGGCTTTTGCCTTACAATTACAACCCCGGCTATTGAGACATATGATACCTTAGAAAGCTCTCTATCCCTTAGCTCCCTCGCCGTAGAAGCCATCTTTGAGTTTAACCACTCTCGATAGAATGAAATTGGGTGAGCCTTAAGAGAAAACCCCGTGCTCCTATAGTCATCAAACATCGAAAGCTGCAGGGATTGCTTAGGTAGTATCACCGGACCTGTAATTTGATCATTTAACACCGGATCTAATGGCAAAACATCTGATGCTAGCCGCCTTATCTCCCAGATAGCTTCTCTTCTAGAAAGCCCGAATGAATTAAAGGCATCTGCTCGCGCTAAGATAAGCAGGGTAAATTTTCTTACCTTACCTGCACCACCGATAACCTTCCATAAGTTAGATACTGAATAGTCAGCTGACAGAAGTTTTTCCCTATGCTTACAGAGGATCTCAATTTGAGCTTTAGATATTCCCTTTACTAATCTAAATCCAAGTCTTACTGCCCCACCTTCCGGTTTACAGTCCCAATCACTATGCAAGATATCAATCGGCAAGACTTTAACTCCGTGATTCTTAGCGCAGGCTAGGATCTGCGCAGGCTGATAAAACCCCATCGGCTGGCTGTTTAGTAAGGCCGCTGCAAATTCAAGCGGGTGATGGCATTTAAGCCAGGCCGAGGCGTAAACTAAGAGTGCAAATGAAGCCGCATGGGATTCAGGGAAGCCATATTCACTAAACCCTTTAATTTGAGAGACGCAATTTTTGGCAAAGTCTTCGGTGTAGCCGTTTGTTGTCATCCCCTTAACTATGCGCGCCTCAAATTTTTCAATTAACCCTTTGTTTCTCTTCCAAGCCGCCATCGATCTTCTTAATTGTTCGGCCTCCCCAGGAGAAAATTTGGCTAAAACTATGGCTAAACGCATGGCTTGTTCTTGAAAAAGAGGGACGCCTAAGGTTTTGCCGAGAATCTCTTCAACACGTTTATCTGGAAACGAGATTGTCTCAATCCCGTCCCTTCTCCGTAGAAATGGATGGACCATCTTCCCTTGAATCGGACCAGGTCTTACAATTGCAACTTCAATCACTAGGTCGTAAAAACACTTTGGTTTTAAGCGCGGGAGCATCGACATCTGTGCGCGTGACTCTATCTGAAACACTCCAATCGTATCGGCTCTACAGATCATCTCATAGGTAGCTCGATCTTCCGGTGGCAAAGAATAAAGCTCTAATCGCTCTTCAACACTTGCTGCTCTCTTTTGATTGACAAAATCAAGCGCCTTGCGAATGCAACTTAGCATCCCAAGCCCTAGAATATCGATCTTTAGCATCCCTAAAATCTCGATATCATCTTTATCCCACTCAATAATGGTGCGCTCTTCCATTCCCGCGTTTAAGATTGGAACTGTTTCGCAAAGCGGTCGCTCTGAGATGATAAATCCGCCGACATGCTGGGAGAGGTGCCTTGGAAACCCAAGCAGTTGATTGATTAAATTAACAGAATTTTTTAACCTTAAGTCCGTAGGATTAATCCCGAGCTTTCGTACCTCGCTCGGATCAAGCGAGTAATGACTCCAGCGATGGGTTAGTTTGGCTAACTTGTCAGCCAGATCCAGCGGATACCCGAGCGCTTTTGCTACCTCTCGTGTAGCACTTCTATGACGATAAGTTATTACCTCGGAGGTAAGTCCGGCTCGATGCCTTCCATACTTTTGATAGATATACTGTATGACCTCTTCTCTTCTTTCATGCTCGAAATCTATATCGATATCAGGCGGCTCATTTCGTTCCTTACTTACAAAACGGGCAAAGAGAGTATCGATCTTATCCGGATCTACTGCTGTAATGCCAAGCATGAAACAAACAGCTGAGTTTGCTGCTGCTCCCCGCCCCTGACACAAAACTCCCTGCTCTTTTGCAAACTGAACTATGTCGTAGCAAGTAAGAAAGTACTTCTCGTACTGCAATTCAGAGATAAGTCTAAGTTCGTCTTCTATCAAATCTCTAATTTTTTGCGGAACACCTGTCTTATACCGCTCCCTTGCTCCTCTAAAAGTCAATTCTCTTAGGTACTCGGTTTCATCTCTTCCTTCAGGACAGATTTCATTCGGATATTCATAACGCAGCTGTTCCAATGAAAATCCCTTACACCTCTCAGCCACAAAAGTCGTATTGGTAATAGCTTCTGGAAGATCGGCAAAGAGTCTAGACATCTCAGCTGGGGACTTTAAGTGCCGCTCGGTATTACCAAGCAACTTAAATCCGGCTTCGGAAACGGCGCAGTGCTCACGGATTGAGGTAATAACATCCTGGAGCGGCCTACGTTGTGGAGTATGGTAGTATACATTATTGGTCGCAAGTAATGGTAAGTTGTGAACTCGTGCTATCTGAACGATTGCTTCGGTGTCTCTGGCCGAGTTTGGCTGGTAATTTCTTGAAATTGTTACAAACAAGGAATCTGATTCTACAATCTCTTGTTTAAATTGGGCTACGATTCTTTCAAAATTAAAAAGAGAAAGGTTACTGCATACTGCTTCGCAGCATGGCGAAACCAGCGCCACTATCAGATTCTTTCTGTATTGAAAAAGATCTTTGGGGGTGAGTAGGCACTCTCCTTTCTTGCAGCGTCTATTCCCAATAGTTAGTAAAGTGCAAAGCCTTCCGTAAGAGTCGCGATCGGTTGGATAAATAAGTGTAGAGAGAATTTGTGGTGCCGGATACTCAGGGATCTCGGCTTCAAACCTAAGCTCAACTCTTGCGCCGACAATATAATTTAAACCTGCAATTTTCGCCTGAGAATGGGCTCTGACTATCCCCGCCAGAGAGTTTCGATCGGTTACTGCTAATGCCTTTATTCCAAGCTTTACTGCTTGGTCGATATACTCTTCCGGATGACTAGCTCCTCTTAAAAAAGAGAAGTTCGAGGTCACTTGAAGCTCGGCGTACTCAGAATGCATTAGGCCCAAATACCGTGCAAAAACCAACGATTACTCTTCATCTCACGGTACACCCATAGCCACCTTCCAATTTGATCTTGTATTTTAAAATAGTCGCGCGCGTTTAAATCTCCGGAAAGCTCTTCACTCCACCATTCATCCGAAATTCTTTCAGGGCCAATCCCTTTGGTAATTTTTAATTTCTTACCTCGCCAAATAATCTGTGCCGGCGGGGAATCCGGAAGGAGACTTATAGTTTCAATCGGAGATGGTCGATCTAGGATAAAAGACGGTCTCTCCGAACGAATCACTGCTACCGAGGAGAGAGGCGAAGATAAATCCTCTTTTTTGATCGATTTAAAAGAATAAGATCTCTCTGGAATATACGATTGATGAAAATCAATTACCCTTAAATTGTTATTTCCAAGACGCATACAAAGTGAGTTAATTAATTGATCTATCGCCTCCTCCGGCACTTCAGCATCAAAACAAGGCAAAATTGCTTCATCCTGGTTAAGCGCCTTTTCTGTATCTAGAGCAACTAAGGTAATCTGTTCTACTGCTCCGGGGAGATTTAAAGACTCAACCACTGAACGAACTATCGAATTAAAACCTCGCAGCTCATCTATCGGTGTAACTAAGAGAATCTCTTTGGTCTGCCTAAAGCGCTCACCGTTTTCGCCATAACCGGATACCTTTAAGATATAAGTAGAAGCTTTTTTTCGTTGTGCGCGAAGTTCACTTACTAATTCCTCGATTAAAGATAGAAGAGCTGAGACAATCTGTTCTTCCCTAGAGAGAGCAAATGCGAATATTTTTGAGACTTTTAAAGGTGTGGTTGGAGTGAGTAAGTCTAGGACTTCGTCTACCCGGCCAAAGATCTGATCCAAGCGCAACAAGATCTCTTCTCCAAATCTAATCGGCAAAGACTCTCTTGGCAAAACCAGCAATTGCTCTATTTGGT
The DNA here is from genome assembly GCA_964549925.1 of uncultured Bdellovibrionales bacterium. Classification (GTDB taxonomy): domain Bacteria; phylum Bdellovibrionota_C; class UBA2361; order UBA2361; family J135; genus CAZJXY01. Next base: position 5,157 of record CAZJXY010000020.1, read on the forward strand.
ATAATCCAAGTTCATGCAGCGCTTCTACAATTGGAGCTTTAAGCCTGGCTGCTTCTATCGGAAACAACTTTAACGGATCTAAAGCGCCATCTAAAAAATTTATCTCTTCTTTTCCAAAGCGCGATAACGCCCAGGCTGCACCGATAGTTTCCGCCACCCCAACACGCGCAGTAATTTTTAAACTGATAAGCTTGGAGAGAATTTTTTCTGCTGGTTCACTGTTTTTTTTATACAACTTCTCCGTACCGGATATATCCAGAATTACTCCGAAGTGTTTTCTGGGGAGGGCAATTCTTTGCCTATAGGCTTCGATTAATTCCTTCTCCAATCCGACGAACGGAGAGAAAGATAGTAACTTTAACCCGAGTTTGAGTAGCGATTTGAAACTATCCTCTGCGCTGACACTGCCGGATCTGATTCGAGCTATCTCTTCTGCCCAACTTGGAAGATATAGCGAGAGATAGCGACGTGACCGTTTCTTTTCTGAGTGAAACATTCTCTCCTCCTTTGAGTATAAACTCGACATTCCAACTATTTTCCAAAGAGCGCCTTCCCTTAGAAGATAAGAGAGTTAGTTCAAACTTGGGATTTTGATCTGAATTCCTACTAGCAGACACAAACCAGCGCGTTGCAGCTGAGCTTATAGAAGTTCGCTCCTTTATATTTCTAATTAAAAAAACAGTGGCTTTACTTTTCTCGGCAGCAAGGGATAGGCGCTTAGTATCCGCAAGTTTTAAATTATTAAGTTCAACAACCACGCAAGAGACACATTTAGAACGAAGCGCCGAAATAACGCTCCATAACTTTAACTTTTGATCTGGAGGGTTGGTAAAAAGACAGTGTGAGAGAAGTGAGATTTCTCTTATTCCAGGAACTAGCGTTGCCTCGCGCAACACATAAGCCGAAGGCCAGCTCTCCTTTCCTACCCAAAGAGCGAATCTAAATCTTTTAAATTTTCCACTTTGAGCTAAACTTTGATCAGCCGGACTTAGCTTTAAGAATGAATCTTTGAGGCTTTGAGCTGCTAAGTAAGTAAGAATTGTGTGCGGAGGATAGCCTTTACCCGGATCGTAAAACCACTCATGCAAAGCTCCAGAGATTAATCCATCTCCATTCGGCCCTTTAAATAACTCCTGATCGATCTCTTTTACTCCAAAAGAGATTACCTCTTCAGCTTTCGAAAAGTATCGATCCGCAGATAAAACTGACTCAGCAGGCAACATATCGCTATAAAAGCCATAAAAACTGCCAATTATTAACAATTGACAGACTTTTCCTTTTTAGTTAGATATAGAAAAAGACTAGAAACTAAATATCAAAAATAGATATCAGAAAATTAGGAGGGCTTCAATCCAATCAGCTCACAAAATTGTTTAAGATCCGGTTTGCCGTGTTTAGCGTAAAACTCACTGAGTTCTCCCGTTCGTGTAAATTCAGAGACCATCTCCATGACAATTTTAGAATACATTAAAGTCACAGCAATCGGTCGAATGATAAAACTAAACCCAAGCTCTCTTAATTCTTTAACACTAAGCTCAGGTGTCTTTCCTCCCTCGATCAAGTTAGCAAGGAGCTTTACTCCCTGAAGTTCCGTAGCGACTTTAACAATCTCAGCTCTTGAACGCGGCGCCTCTATGAAAATCGCCTCAACGCCGGCATCTAAATAGGCCTTTGCTCGACTAATTGCTGCTTCGATATTTCCCTCAGCTGATCTTGCATCAGTCCGAGACATCAACATCGGTCCATTTTTTGTTCGACCAGAGAGTGCCGATTTAATCCGTTGCTGCATCTCAGAGACACCCACAATCGCATGTCTATCCATGTGACCACAGCGCTTGTCGTTAGCAACCTGATCCTCGATAAAAACAATCGCCGCATTAGGAATCGAAGAAAAATCGCCCATCATTTTGGCTGGATCCCCGAACCCTGTCTCTCCATCTATTATAAAGTGTGTCTCAGGCGCTGCAGCTAACACCAACCGTACTGAAGTCATGTACTCTGAGTATGATAGTGTGGCGTTATCCGGCTTCCCTCTAATGGCAGAGGCTGAGAATCCTCCATAAGCTGACACCCTGGCACCACAAGCCCTAAGAGCCAAGGCACTCTGCTCTGAATCGACGCCCAGAGCGACCAAACAACCTTCTTTTTTAAGAAGCTCCTCAAATGTCGGAGAAATAGCCATCTCCCGGTTTTACCACACACTCTCTCGTGATAAAGTCAAAAGTGATGCTAGCTCAAGGTATTTTCATCTTAATTGTAGTGCTTTTACTGATTCTGGTCTTAGCTGTCGGGATAGTATTTCCAATCTGGCTACTCGTCCGCTGCTTAAGCTCAGACACTCCAACCCCAACCAAAGTCATGTGGGTAGCTATGATGCTACTGTTTTTCCCTCCATTCGGATTTTACATCTACGGACTGAGGAGTAATTCTCCTAAGATTCGCGCTACATCTTTTGGAGCAATCATCATAGCTGGTCTAGGGTTAGTAGCAATGTTGCTCGCCATCCCGTACGTAATCAAGACATCTCAAAACATATTAGAAAACGCGATAAAGGGATTTGATCAAGAAAATTTTTTGGAGCTCAACTCTGAACAGAGACAGAATTTCAAAACATCCATCACTACTCTTAAAAAGGAGCTGGATGGCAACTGGTTGTCAGAAGCTGAGCATAAACAACACGCCATAGCGCTGCTCCAGCTTTTCCAAATTTACGCCCAGGATCAGAAAATTGATCAGTCTGAATATAGCGATTGGCAAGAGAAATTTTCTGACAGAAAACTACTAACTGCCCAGGCAATTTTAAATTTAGATAAAGGCAGTGCTACAAAGCAAGGATCGAGTTCTACGCCATTGATCTTGGAGCCAGAGAGAGCACGCTCTCCGGAGAGGCCGGTGCCGGAGTAACCAACGGGCGGCGGCCACCCGTTACGGCAATTATTCCCTTATTAGAATATCCATCCACACCAACTACGAGATCTCCCTGGATCTGCGACACAGCCGGCGCTCTATTGTTCATCTCTGCCAGTCCCGTTCTAAACCATATCTGATTTTTCAGCCGCTGCAGATCTCGATCAATATTTAGAATTACGACCGGTTTTCCCTCGGCCTTGAGGCTTTGACTGAAGTGATCAACTGCGTCCTGGCCAAAATGCCCGGATTTAGTCCAATCAATCACGATTATTCCTCTCAAATTTTTGGTCGCACCATAAGTTAAATTTTCCGGATAAAGTGTTCCGGCGCGTGCATTCAAGACCAATATGTATTCTGTATCCTTAGAATCAAACGCGCTTAAAAATGAAGCCGCATCCGGATGCATTTTTCCCGCACTAATATTCACAAATACTGCTGTATTCGCACCAACACAGCTCTGCCCAATTACACTACCGCTCTCGGCTAAAAGTTCTTCGGACGAAAACTCTGGAAGCTTAAAGTCCGGGTTAAGTCCTCGAACTGGCCGACGCTGTAAGTACGTTGGTCGAACTGCCAAAAAGTCATCGATTGTAGGGAATGTAAGCTCAATATCCCAGCCAAACCGCTCCCGCTTTGGCATCGAGGCAATCGCACTGGCTAATCTTCGGGTCACGTCGATAATATCTCCAGGAAGCTCCACCTCCCTAAGTCGCAGGGGATAGCTCACCGGTACAATACTCGCTGGAGATAAATAGTCTTGGTCAGTTTGTGCTGTAATATCCCTTAGCGAAACAACCTGATTGACACGATCTCCCTCAACTTCAACCAAAAAAGACGCCGAGCGGTTCGCCTTTACAGCACTCGAGGCTAATCCTAAAACTGCCTTAAACATAATCCGTCCGGGATGAGAAGAATCAGCAACCATGGAGAGAAACGGAGAGACACAATTAGAGCTGAAACCCTGACGCTCGAATTTCGTGGCTTCAACGTTTTGAATTACCATACCGATCGACTCCGAACTCAGTCCATGTTTGGAGTAAAACAGTTCGGCCGCCGGACTGAATGCTGATTCGGCTACACACTCCAAACATTCAGCAAGTAAAGACCGTGTTGAATTATGAGCACAAAACGTGGTAGCGAATACCCCAGCTGCAGGATGAGTCTCCAGATCCTCGGAGCCACTTGATCTAATGGCACGCCATCCCGAAATACCACTGGCAATCGAAGCAGCTTCAACGATACGCGCGAAACTTAATTTCCCCTCTTCACTTGCCCCGGTCTGCTCGCGCTTTTCGTTACCTAAGTAGTAAGAAACTACATCTCGCGAGATAAGAAGAGAGTTCGGTGTTTTTAATCCTTCTCGGCGTAATTCAAGTATTCCACTCGCTTTGCCACCAAAGGTATCGGACTGTGGGTCAAAACATAACAAAAACGCCGAGGAAGATTCTACACGACCTTTGGGAAGCTCATACAATCCAATTGAAGATTCGAGTTCGAGAACTTTGCGCGCCTCGCTAAAATTTCGCGCTAAATTACTGCTACGATCGGCCACCACACCAGACATAGGGAACATTATAGCCCAGTGCCATAGCGTAATAAAGCCTCCCGAATGAAATCCGGAACTCAGTCGTTAGGCTACTTTGCGCATCAACTTTTCATCTGCTGCGCTTCCTATAGGATCTTCCAAAAACTCCTGGGCAATGCCGTTTAACTTGGAAATTAGCTCTGGGGATAGCCGGTCAAGATAAAATCGCTGGGCTTCCTGGCCAACGAGCTCCTTATTGCCGGCAATACTCTCATTCACAAGCTCTGCCATTTTTTCACTTCCAATAGCCTCGACCAATCGTTGTGCCGTTTTCACTGCTCGTCCCGCAATTTTATCAATTATATCGACATGCTCAGGTCGAAGATCTTGCTCAGATATTCTCGAGAGACTGATCGCGTAATGGTCGTTTAACATTCCAGTTGTGATCATGTTTTTTACGATAGCTCTAATCTGCTCTAAGTCGCTGCTTGCCCCGTGCGTAATTCCCGACTGCCCATAAGTTGCAAGTTCGGCTGCCCGACCGCCGGCTCCCACTAGTACTCTAGAAAGAAGTTCTCCGCGATTGGCCAAAGACTCGAGTGACTCCGGATTAGGGATTACCCGCCCATAGGAGTCCCCACGCGGCAGCATCGAAACTAAAAATACCTCCAATCCGCAGGCCAAAGCCGCGACTCCATGACCGTGTTCATGGACTGCAACCAACTCGTGTTTCTTTGGAGCGAGATAGTTCTTTCGAATTCGACCGGAGTCAAGTCGTTGTGTCGCCTCAAATAGATCTGCTTCGGAAATAGTTTCGCCGCCGCTGCGGCGCGCAATATCGCAAGCCTCCTGCAAGATCGCTCGAAGATGGTCGCCCGACTTTCCCGGTGTTATACGCGCAACATATGAGAGGCTCTGATCGCTTTCCAATTTAAATCCAGCTTTAGTAACTACCAGCGGTGCCAACTTCTCTAAAATTTCAAGGCGCTGCTGATGTGAATGTGGCAGCGGCACTTCAAACTGCTTAGTGAAACGTCCCGGACGCATCAAGGCATCATCTAGTTTTTCAGCGAAGTTTGTCGCGGCAAAAACTATGATATTTCGATTTTTCTCCTTGTTAAGCCCATCCATTTCATTAAGTAGCGCATTCACCACTTTTCCGCTTTCGCTATCACCACCGAGACGCGATGACTCTCTGCGCTTTTCGCCGATGCTATCAAACTCATCCAGAAACATGATCACTACGCCTTGCTCTTTTCCTGTGGCTCCTGGTCGGCTCCTAAGTCTCGCGGTTTCTTCGTCGCGTAGTCTCCGCGCTGCCTCAAAACTATCTCTTATTCTTGCCGAGCCGGTACCAACAAACACCTCCGTGGCTTGGGCCGAGCAGTCGAAGTACATGAACGGACACTCAACTTCCCCAGCCAACGAGCGTCCAATCTTTGTTTTTCCAACACCCGGAGGACCACATAACAGCGATCCAACGGGAAGCTTTATCCGCATATTTCCAGATTGAACTTGCTCGATATCAGTTTTTAAGTCTCTTAGCTCATCGATAACCTGATCGATGCCCCCCAAATCGGAGAAACGATCGTCTATCGTACCGCCGCGCATTACTTCCCCCTTATGCGAGAGAAAGTCGCCTAAGAAACCTCCAGGGCCGGCATTTTTCGTGATCGATTTACCGATTTTAGAAATCATCCAAATTGCCACACCAAGCCATAAGGCAGTTGTGATCACTCCGGACCAAGGATTGCCCCCTACCACTACGTCGCGTTCGTTGGCGAGTGTACTATTTATCACACTGTTGGATTGGCGAAGCCCGGCAATCAACCGATCTCGTTCCGGACCCGGGTGAATGCCACGTAAATAGAGTACTTTCTCGGATTGCTCCCCTCCGAACAGTGACGGCGATGAATCTTGCTTCGGTTTTAGCTTGAACCCGTAGTCAAACGATCCGCTTCCGGCGATTTCAAATTCATAGACAACTTGGTTAACTTTGCCCGAGGCCACAAGTTCTAAGGCTTGATCGACTGTTGCAATAAGATTGCTTAGCCCACTTTCCGGCGAGGTCAAATCTCTTCCTTCCTCTTTCGCTGCGGTTGCTACTTGGGATTCAATGCTCGGTTCACCACGACCGCAAAACTTCATGACTCCAAACAACGCTCCGGCACCAATCAGCAGCGGAAGTATTCTAGATCCAAAAGATCTAGGCGGTTCAGGATAATCTGGATCGTTCGGTGGAACATCACCTCGATCATCTCGTGATGAGTCTCGATTATCTCTAAAGTCAAATTTTCCTAGCTCGTATTCGTCCCGACTGAAATTGGTCGTTGGTTCCATGCGATGCGTCCCTGCGTTAATAATTAGACTCGGAAGGGTTGGAAGCCCGAAAAGATCAGATGGCCTCTAGGCCAATTTTCAAGGGAAAGAGCTTTAAAAAAGGATATTTGCCCCTCTCGCAGCCACTAATTTTTCGGCTGGGTTTTTATTTTCTGCGGCGCAACTTGGCAAGCCAAGATTGCGCTCGCCCTAAACAATCGATTTTTTGTCAAAAATCAATGGCGTAGGGTTTATATGGGCTAGGATGAACGGTTTGTGAGAAACGGTGCGGGTTAAGATCGTGCTTGGTTAATTAAATTAATATGAATAAAATATGAATTAATTTGGCAGCACACACTTTCAATCCAAGTGATCGCGATCCTATCGACCAGGGAGATGAGGAGAGATTTGACCGCGATCCGCTGTCAAACGAGAGATTACCTTCTCGAACTCGGTCGACGCTAAGATCTGAGCGTGGACTTGATACATCCCTTGGAAAATTTGGTACCGTGAAAGCTGTGGATATTTTGGGAGCCGAGACCGTTATCACGGTTAAAAGAGAGCAAGGGTTGGTTAGAAAACTACTGCGCGAGCCTCCACAGACTGAGCGTTATATCCGCTCCAAGGATGGCGATTGGGCCTTGTTCCCGCAGTCAGGAAAAGTGCCGGATGATCTGATGAACGCTCTTCAAACTTTCTGGAGAGCGTGGCGCGAATCTAATAATTAATCTTACCCGTAGCTGTGGACTCCGCCATAGTTTGCGCAAAGCGCATAGACTGAGTCAATACAATCTTGAACGTCAATTCTTCCGTCTTCGTTGTAGTCGCTACAAACGATTAGACCATCGACAGGGACACCGCGATTACATTCAAAGTGCTCAAACGAGCAATACGGATCGAGAGGTTGCGCAGACCTACAGGCCGACTCAATCACAGGCGGCTGCGTAATCTGCGGCAATGGCGCTGGGCTTTTATTAGCTCCGAAGGAGACCGCTGGGATGGGCATCAGGAAAACTAAAGTCGCAAATATTCGTTTCATAATTCTCGCTCCCCCTATAGTGGCTCGAGAGAGGAGATCAGAGGATCCACGGAACTATCTGAACTCAGTGATTCCCAATCACTGGGATAATCACAGTTTAAGTAATAACAGGTTAGTTGGCACGGCTGTCCAGATTGTGGGGTATAATTTCCGTCTACCCACTGGCAATACTCCGGCGCATTATTCTTGCACATCTGATTGTAAACAGCCGAGCTTTGCGTGCACCCGCCCATAGTATTTCTAGGATAATTAATTACTGCAATTTGAGTCCGAGGTTTATCTCTCTCCCGACTTACAACTGTTGTCTGGGGGGTTTTGGGAGTCTTTGGCACGAAGCATAACGCTTGCTCAGAGAATGTAAGAAGGAAGATAAACAACCACCCAATTCGGTTCGAAATCCGCATAAAACCTTGCCTCATCCTTAAGTAAAAGCTAACTCTCGTAAGTACTGCCCTAAATCAGTTATGTAGCGGCAACTAACGACGGTTACGCAAATTGTGAAAAGTAGTGAAACTACTGGGATAATTTCCCGGGAATCCGGAGTGCCGTCAGCAGCTGCTCCAAATCCCCTTCGGAGTTATATCCTTGCACTGAGACCCTAAGCAGCGCCTTCCCATTCCAATTGCTAGTAACTACCTCAATTTTGTGCTCGTCCCAGAGTCGTCTCCGAAGCGCTAGCGGATCGCAGTTTTGGATCTCCATCGCTACCATCTGTGAGAAGAACTCCCCCGATAAGGGAGAGAGTGTTTTCGCCCCGATCCTCTCACAGATCTCCTGGTTGAATCTTTTTGCTAAGGAGTGGCAGCGTTCACGGACCTTTTCCCACTGATATTTCCCTTGGAAATCGATGGCTGCAGCAACGCCTAAAAACGCACTCGGATCTCTCGTTCCGATCCACTGAAAATAGTCCAGAAACTTCGACTCTCCAGGAGGATCAGCCTCATATCCCCAGCTGACTATAAGTGGCTGAAGTTTGTCTTGATGCTCCGGTCTTGCATAAAGGAATGCAGCGCCCTTGGGCGCACACATCCACTTATGACAATTTCCCGTGTAAAAGTCAGGTTCAATATCAGATAGATTTAAATCGATCTGACCTGGCGCATGAGCGCCATCTATAACACTCAAGATTCCCCTAGCTCATGCACGAGCACAAATCTCCTTCACCGGGAGAATTACTGCTGTTGGCGCTGTTACGTGACTGAGATAAATTACCTTTGTTTTATTTGTAATCCCACTCCAAAACGTATCTATGATCTCTTCTTTCGATCTAACCGGAACAGGAATCGAGTGTCGTCGATACAGCGCTCCGGATTTTGAACAAGCAAATCTCCATGCTCGATCACAGGCTCCGTACTCGTGATCTGTCGTAAGAACCTCCTCTCCTTCCCGCAATTTCAAAGACTGCGCGACGATATTTACTCCCATCGTTGCGTTAATCACTGGAACGATATCTCCTGATCCTACGTTTAGATACTTCGCCAGCTGAGTTCTGACAGCTTTTAATCGCTGCTCGATCTCGCGATATAAAAATTGAACTGGTTCTAACTCGAGTTCCCTCTGCAGCCTCTGGTACTCTTCGAATACATCTCGCGGACAGGCTCCATAAGATCCGTGATTTAGGTAGGTGACATCTTCTCTAAGTAAAAAGAGCTGCTTTATTTGATTGGGTTCTAACATTCCGAGTCCGTGACAAGTGCAGAGCTAAGTGAGTATACTACTCGTATAATATGAAAGTCGCTCTGGCTCAAATAAGAACTGTTACTGGAGATCTTAAAGGCAACACCTCCCGGATACTCCAGGCGATAAAGCGGGCTAAAGATGGAGGCGCCGATATAGTGGTTTTTCCCGAAACCGCTATTACTGGATACTGTTGTGGGGCGCTTTTCGAAAATGAGGAGTTTTTAAGAAAGAACAAACAAATTTTGGAGGAAGAGATCGCTCCAGAGGTTGATTCAAACCTAGTGGCGGTGCTCGGGTTCGTGGATTTTAAGGGGTTACAAAAGAGCGGCTTTCCGAAAATTACCAATTCTGCGGCGATTATTCAGAATAAAAGAATTATCGCGATATACGATAAGATAATCCTCGCCGGATTTCACCATCATGAGGATAAGAGATATTTTACTCCTGGAGACAAAATCCTAATCCCGGAGGTAAAAATCAACGGAAAGATCGTTAAACTGGGAACTCCAATCTGCGAGGACGTTTGGAATACTGATCACGATCGAGATATCGTATCTGAAATGTGCAAGGCTGGCGCAGAACTGATTGTCTCTCTAAATCAATCTTACTTTTACTACGGCAAGCAGCCAATTCGCCGTGAGTTATTCTCGAATCATTCAAAAAGAAATAGAGTTCCATGCATCGATATAAATTCTGTCGGCGTCGGCGATATTGTAAAAAACTTGATTATCTATGATGGGCATAGCCTCGCGTTTGACTCAAAGGGCGATCCTCTTGCCGAGCTTTCAGTATTTCAAGAGGATTTTGCAGTTTTAGACTTAAATCAGCCTGGAATTTCCTTTCCAGCCCTTCCCTCAAAATACGAGGAAATCTTCGATGCACTGTGTTTCGAGCAGCGTGAGCTATTCTCTCTACTCGGACTAAAGAAGGCTCAAGTACATCTAAGCGGCGGTATTGATAGCGCAGTGGTTGCTGCGATAGCAGCATCGGCTATGGGAGCCGAGAATTGTGTGTTTATCTCCAATCCGACAAATGACAACACTAAAGAAACCAAAGAGATTGCCGTTCATATCGCTGACTCTCTTGGAGTTAAACTGTATTGGAATGATACTGAACAACCCTATCAGATCGTCAGAAAAGCCCACCTTGATTCCTTCGGCTCCGATGCACCTCCTGCTGGGCTATCCTCAATGCAGGCAGTGCTAAGAACTGTGCAGGGTTTGGCAGCAAGCCATCACTTCAAGAGCGGTATTCTTGCTACTGGCAATCATACCGAAGTGGTTCTCGGTTGGGCATCTTTTCACGACATCGGAAGCGTTGGAGTCCATGCACCCATAGGTGATCTAACTAAGCTCGAAGTGTACGGTCTGGCGGCGTATATCAACGAACGATTCGGTAAGGAGATTATCCCGAAGGCCTTGTACGACGGTTCTTTCCAGCCACGGGCGGAACTTGCAGATTCTTTTGAGGACCCATTTGACTATTACGTAATGTCCGGAATCTGTGCTGAGATTATAAGAAACAGAAAGGGCTTTACTGCTCTGATCGAGGACTACAAAAATCGCACTCTCACCCCCGATTTCTTTCCTCCCGATCCGAGTGGAAGAACAATTTATCAGCACTGTGGAATGGAGGAATTTAAACGTCAAGTCGAGGAGGCGATCAGAAGATCTCAGGCCTCCGTATTTAAATCCGCACAAGCTGCTCCGACAGTAATTATTTCCCCAAGAAGTCGTGGATTTAGTTCGAGAGAAACGATCATAAATAAGTACCTATCTTAGCGTGCTTTAGTACTAAATAATCTCTGGCTTACCCCTGCACTAAGATAAAATCCCGCAACTATCACTAGCAACGCTTTTATTCCGATAATAAAGGTCAATGATTGCAGAACCCCACCACAAAGCGATCCAATCAAGTTAGCCCCCAACATCTGGTCTTTTCTCTTACTTCGAGCGAACGACTTGATGAACACTACCCCACTAAATAGCATCGGAAGGGTGGTGATTATTCCAATGTAAACAGATTTTTGGGCGTATGGAAGAGCGGCAAATAAGGAGAGATCGACAAAATAAAGCCCGATACATGAACCAATTAAACCAACGTATGCAATCAGCGCTGGCAGACGCGGGATTAGCGCGACAATAAAATTTGCCGCGAGTACCATTACTAATACTCCAGAGATGATCACAGCACTAACTTGCCAGGTACTTCCTAATGCTACCGCAGCTTTACTGATATTCTGTACCTCTAGAAGTAGGAACGCTGCTCCTAAGAAAAAGAAGTGCCAATGTTCACTACCCCACAAGCTAAAAACTCCTTTAAGAGACTCTCTTGAATTTCGATACACCACCAGCAGTATAAGCAACCCGGCTAATAGATAAAACAGTATGGGGATACGCCTCGATTCCAAATATATGTACGGCCAATCATCGGTCGCGATTTCAGTTGTATTAGTTAGGCCAAGTGGGAACTCCTTAAGCCAAGAGTCAACTTGATTTTTTAGACCGGCGTAAGACTCAAGCTGCTGATTTACGGCGGCGAGATCACCGGTAACAAAGACAGTTCCACCTCGCCCAAAATCACCTGGAGGGATCTTAAATACTACCGGGCGCGCGCCGAAGACTTGCGTCAACACACGCTCGAATCGATCGGTAATGAAGGTTCTGGTCGAAAAGAAACTGAGCGATATTACACCACCCGGCTTGAGCAGTTCCTTCGCGCGTTCAATACTCTCGCGCGTGTAAACGAAGTGATCGAGTCTAGCATTAGTCAGTGCCCCAGCGGCATGAGAATCAAGTAGAGCAAATACGACCATATCGAATTTTTCTTGGGTCGCCGCAAAATAGGCTCGAGCGTCATCAACAACAAGAGTCACTCGATCAGAGCTATAAGGCTTCTCAGGATGGTAGCGCCTCCCAATATCAGCAATCACCGGATCTATGTCCACCGCTACAACTTTTTCCACGCCGTTTCGCAAAGCTGCTGCTACATCGTTGCCACTACCCGCGCCTACCACCAAAATTGATCTCGGGGATGGGTGCATGCGGTAAGGGATATCGTACTGTCCGAATGGGGATGAGTGCTTACTCTGATCCAACATCTCTTGATATGAGGCGTTGTTTACTCTAACCGTGTAAACACCGTACTCACTCCTCTCCTTGCTAGACTCAGTTAGCACAAGTTTTTGATACGGAGACCAATCGGTTTCGATCGCATCCGGCTCATAACTAGCCCCAAACGACGCAACAAAAATCAGACTCAGTAATAAAAAATCTCG
>CAZJXY010000021.1:0-17396 GCA_964549925.1 uncultured Bdellovibrionales bacterium
GGTATATTTTTTGCTTCCCTTTTGTGAGACTCGTGGCGTAGCTTGCTACATAACTATATCAGTGGTTATTGGTAACGCTAGCTTTGGATGTAGGTCCGGAGGATATTTTTATGTTTACAGCTTTGAATATACAAATCGCAGCAGAGGGAGTTAACCAACTGCTCACCAAATTGCAACTCGACCAAGTAAGCACTGAGCTTGCAAAGAGCGGGAATCTTAAGTTGGTGGCGATTGGCGCAGTATTCGTTGGTATCCTGATGTTGTTTTTTCTGCTGCGTTGGGCTTTTTCCTCCGGAAAACCAGTTGTTCAAAACACCGATGAGATGAGTCACCGCATCTCCACCTTAGAAACGCTGCTAACTGATCACAAAGCTAAAAATGCCGAACATCTAACCAAGCTTCAGGGAGAAATACTGCGTCTCCGGCATGAACTAGCGGCATTAAAAGAAACTTTGCAGATCGCCTCCTCTGACCCGATTGCCGTAAATGATCACTATTCGATTGAAGGCTAGGTGCTAGGTCGCCGCCCTTCTCTAAAAAATTAGTAATTCCAGTGCGTTAGGTCGAAGGCCTAAGCCAGATTTTATTGCTATGCTGCGCTCTGAACAAAGCATAACAATAGAGGTTCACCAAGGAATTAGGAATTAAGGGAGTGTTCTTTGGCTCTGTCTGTCTCAGACATTGATGCGAGTAAACTTAGCTCGGGGCTGCTTCGAGGGCGGAGTCGTCGCGGAGTACTCGGGGTATGCCTGTTTGTATTCATTGTCGTCTCAGTTGCGGTCGTTATTTCATCAGCGCTGTTTAGCCAGAATGATCGCGCAACTTCTCAGCGCGGAGAAACATTAAGTTGGGCCAGCCAGTTCACCCTCCAAGCGAAGCAGTACCAAGATTGGTTCCTCTCTACTCCCTTTCAAGGAGCCGGAAGCGCCGGAATGTTCAAACATATCAGTGACGCACTTTTAGTTTCAGCGACTTATATTGCTGAGGCAGATAGCAGTTTTGAAGAGCTTGGTTTTTTCCCCAATGCCGGTGTTTCATTACATTTTGCAATAATGCGCCTAATGTTTGTGGTCGTGGCATGGTGGAGGCTTTGGCTGATAGTGATTCTGTTAGCTGGATACAAAGGTTTGAAGGCCTGGAAGCCTTATCTTGCTCTCACGGATTTTTTAGGAAGTTGTTCAAACGGGAGGCTTTTCTATTCGGGAATTAGAGCTGATTTGCGTAAGGCTACCAAGGAGGGCGCGCCGGATGTGCTCGCACCGGGATTGGCCTGCCCGCGGATGATAAGTTTGAATGAGGCAAAGAGCTCTGAGATTTCAGCTGTGCTGCAGCGCTATTCTGCAAACTGCGAGACTAATCAGAACTTAGTGGCGATTCTTGAGTTTCATAAAGACTGGCCAGCATACGTTGCTAAGCGTGAGGAGCGTGATCTGCTGGATCAAGCTTACCAAGGAACTTCTCTTCCTCATCATGCCGCCATGTTGCTTGAAACTGTACTGAACGTGCATGCCAGTCTAAACAAGGAATCGCGAATGCCCGATCTTCCGAGCACGATCTCCAAAGCGTCGCCTGAAAAGCTCTGTTCGATTTTACGAGTTGCGCTGATCAGATCTCTCTCGGAGGAGATGAAAGTCTCGCTCTCTCAAATCTCAGCCAAGCATGTTGCCACTGTGGTTCTTTCAATGGAAGCGGGAAAAGTTATGACCTTTGGCAAGGAAGGTCCGAGTTGGGCGCTGATCTCCCGCTACCCACAACTTTGTGCGCGATCAATCCTGCACTCAATCGCCGCGTTTTCCTCCGAATTTTCGTATCCAGAGCGGGAAATGCTCAGGCGAGCAATCATCTACGGCTCAAGAAGAAGTATCTTTGGTCCGGTTAAATTCGCCGTGGACCTCTCCGATCAAACCAGAGCACTGAGGCAATGGGTTGAGCTCTTGATGGCTGCTCCGCATGAGTTATTGGCTGCATCGGACGAAGTTGAAATGTATTCAATTATCTGTGAAGCCCATCAACGTTGGTATCAGGCATTGTTTGATGGAGTGGTTTCCAAGCAAGATGACCTTAAGGAGAAGGCTTACGTTGCGAATAATATGCTCTTTGTTCCACTGGCAACGATGATCAAGCTTGTCAGATTAGCCTTAAAAAAAGAGTCGCTGGATCGCTTGTCCCAACTGACCGAGACAATTAGCGCATCTCAGCAGCTAAAAGCCGTACCGAGTGCAGATGGGGGTGACGCTCGCTACAGTGGCTACGATCGGGTCTTTTTACCTCTTAGCGAAGTTGAGTTACGAGAGATCGTTAGTGAGCAAAAGGTTGAACTCTCTGATTTAAAGGCGTGGTCGGCTGCTAGAACAATACTAGATGCCTATAGTTGGCTGGGTCGGAGAGTCGGTAGCTTCACTGTTCCGGATAGTTCTGTGGTAACAATAACGGTTCGTCTTTCCGATGGAAAGGAGCTCACACTTCCGGGGATGGTACCGCTGCGTGGCACTCAGCTTAAAAGTCGCTGGGGTGACGGCTGGGCCACGCGCTTTAAACGCGCGGAGTCTGTCCGAATGACCGGTAAAGGATTTGAGTCTGAAGAATCGGAATTTACAGATGGTTCGGAGTCTGAGAATTAGTTTTTAGAGTAGAAAAGAGTGGCACGCGCATACCAGAAAAGGGACTTTAATGCCGAACTCGAGGAGCGGCAGAGCCGCTCCTTGTTTATGGGTGCGCTTTCTGTGGCGTGCGCGTTCGGGCTTGCCGCAAGTCCTTTTGCCAGTGGTGCTTCGGGAACGCTCCTGTTTATCTTGGGGCTTCTTCCGGCATGGGGCCTTTTTACCGCATCCAGCGTCTTGGCCCAAAGCTACGCCCTCGAAAGAGAGCGGGATGCTGAGTCGAAGAAGCGTCGTGGAAAGCCGGTTCTTGGATCTCCTCCCAGACGGAACTGCATGGCAGAAGCCTTAGAAGAAAGCCGCGCCCGCGGCAAAAACATGATCGATAAATATCTAATCGGATTTGAAGTCGATAGCGGCGAGCCGATCTGGATTGATGAGGACGATCTTTGCACCCACGCTGCCGTGTTTGCCAAAACCGGGGTGGGAAAGACTCTTTGGTTAGAATCGATGATGTTTCAACAGATGGCGCGTGGAAGGGCGAGCGGTTTGACCTTTATCGACGCCAAGCGTGACTCCGGCACTCTAGCCCACATCATCTTTATGGCCATGGTTACGGGGAGAATAGAGGATCTAATCGTGGTCGACCCTTTCGACGCGGTGCACTCTTACAATTTCTGTATGACTGAGCAGCGTGCCGATGTTAAGGCACGTAAGGTATTGCGCGCCGGACTGCCACCAACATCTGATCAAAGTTCAACTAAGCACTACGATCGTTTGGCCGCGGACGCTGTTTCACGGATGGTGCGAGCAATGGAGAGTTTCGGCTTGTCTTGGTCAATCGCCGATATAGCCGTGGCGCTCTCAGCCTTTAATGTAGCTTACCCGCATTTGAGAAGTCTTTTGCACAAGATTGGGGCAAAACAAGCGATGGTTGAACTGGGACATCTTGCCGCGAGTTACCGCACAGCCAAGGGGCAACTTGATACTGCTCGCATCACTGATAATCTCCGGGGTATTGCCTCAGAGCTCCACGCTCTCGCCGGAAGTGAAACTGGAAAAATGTTTTGTACTAATTACACCGATCTCTCGCTTACCGATGCGATTATGCGCGGTAAGATAATTTATTTCATGCTGCCGCGCCTAGAGGAAGCAGAGTCGGCTGCTAGAATGGTCAAGGTATTTCGTGAGGATCTAGAAGTCTCAATTGGCGAGATCACCTCATCTCGGGAATTGAATTTGGAAGATCCACATCTTGTAATTATCGATGAAGGTTCGAGTACGCTTGGGCCAACCTGGGCAAATCTTTTTGAACTAGCCAGAAAGGGACGGTTCGCGCTGATGTTTGGCGCACAGTCTACCGGCGGTTTAACCGATGAGGCTCTAGGGCTTAGCGAGGCATTCTATGAGAGGGTAATGGCAAACGTTAACCTCAAGGTGCTGATGCGCATGGGAGACAATCGCACAGCAACGGATATGGCCGAGTGGATCGGAAAAGTTACGACCACAAAAACTACTGTTGGTACAGGAGTGAGTTACGGTCGAACAGAGAGCCAAATGCGGGGAGCCTGGGACTTAGAGGCCAAGCAGACCGGAGGAGAGTCTCAAATGGTCAGTCTCTCCGAGGATGAAACCGATCTAGTGAGCCCGGAAGAATTGAAGCATGAAATGTCGGCAGAAAAAGGTTTAGCTTGGTTTGATCTCGGTGACGGTCGGATGAGAAAGGGGCGCTGTTTGTGGTTTGACTGCGATACGCCGGTTTCCTGGTTAGGCCGAGAGTTTCTTACTCGATTGGAGCGCTATGAAAAAGACGAGATTGGACTATCTGATTGGGTAAACGAGCAGATTCTCTCTCTAGAAGAAGAAGAGACTAGATTCAAAAAGGGACGTGGAGCGCCGCCCGGAGAGGCAAGTCCGGGTTCTCCAAATCAGGATCCAATGTTGCAGAAGGCTAAGGTTTCGGCTGAAGTTGAGGATAAGAAATCGGAAGAGGCTGCAGAAAAAACGGCTGCTCGTGGTGAATTTCGGTTGGTACTTGGGGGGGGAGGGAGAAATCGGGGACGTGTAAGCGCCTTCGAAGCACCGGCTTCAGAAACGAAGACCGACCCTAAACCCGAGAATAAGGAACGAAGCGAGGGGAAGGGGTTTAAAGGCGTAAAGCCTGGGAAATAGTGCAACTAAATCAGTAGCTTACTAAAACTGAGTAGGTTAATTTTAGGGCCGCTGAGACCTAATTCGCCTTCCTTGAGATAGACGGACCGCTCTGCGCTTACAACTCATCAGATTGTGTGCTAAGGTCTAAAGTCTAGGTAGGACAGTTACTCTGCTGTTTGCCTCTTTAGTTTTATAGCAGAGCTGTCCAAAGTTTTAGCCTCTAACGAGGTGTTTAGGCTCGATCTAGGTAAACCTCTCAGCGCAGGTAGTCAGGTCGACGGAATATTAGGTGCTTAGGTTATGACAAGCGGCATTAGTTTTACGATAAATAAATCTTTCGGTCGTCTCCAACTAATCCCAGAAACCGGCGGGCTTCGTCTTTGGTATATTCCGGTGGTGAGCGGAGAGGGAAGCGCTGAAGCTCAAGGAGCGGTTGAACTCTTAATTCCATTAGAAGCGATCGGTGGGCTCTGGGCTACAGCGCGGGCATTTCTTTACGGCGTAGAATCCCTTGATGAAAACATCATCCTTCGCGGATCCGAAGGGGATGTGTTGGTCAAACTTTATCGCGACAAGCCCAAGGGACAAAACGGGCGTTTGAGCGGCGAAGAGATTTGCTGGTTGAGAATCGTAACCGGCCGATCAGAGGAAGAGCGAAGAAGAATTAAACTTGGACCAAGAGATCTGCTTTGTATTGAGCTTGCTTGCAGTGCGGTCCTTTCAATCTCCTCATCCGCGGGAACGGCCATAACCCACACCCCTGGCGTGACCGCTATCGCTCCTAATGCAACAAATCCAGCGTGATTGATCGATCGATCTTGGAAACCGCACAGATCCGCGCCTGGATTATGGCGTTGATCGTTGGTGTTGTATTGACTCTGCCATGGATCGGCCAGTCGCCGCTGGTGACGAGGGGGGAAGGAAGAGAAGCGATCGTAGCCGATGATATTATTAGAAATTCGAATTGGATTTTACCTTCAGGGTACGGGGAAAATGTTCCCTCCAAGCCCCCGATGATCCATTGGATCGCGGCTGTCTCGGCCAAAATCTCTGGTGGACTTTCAGAATTTTCGCTGCGCTTGCCGTCGAGTTTTGCAAGCGTTCTGTTGTTAACATTTCTTGCATTGGTGCTCTCCTCGCGTCTAAGTAAAGACCAAGCACTCTTAAGTATTTTTATTCTGGCCACGTCATTTGAATGGTCAAGAGCGGCTTTAGCTATGCGCGTGGACATGCTGCTCGCGGCTTCAATCGCAGCTGCACTTCTATCCCTATTTGTTTGGGAAGAGCGAAGTTTTAAAGGATACCCATTCTTAGCGCTTACATTTCTCACCGTCGGAGTTCTTTCTAAGGGCCCGGTAGCAATCGTTCTTACAGTTGGCTGTTTTGGTCTATACCTTCTTATTCTTGGCCATAGAGTCTCGACAATTTTCGTGAAGGTGCTTTTGGCTACTTTACCGGCAGTAATCGTGCCGCTGCTTTGGTACTTTGCAGCATATCGGCTCGGCGGTGAGCGTTTCTTTGAAATGGTCTGGGAGGAGAATTTCGCCCGCTTCGCAGGAACCATGGAAGATGCCCCGCACGTGCATTCATCGCTGTATCTTCTTGGTACGATGGCGCTCGGCTTTATGCCGTGGACCTTGCTATTAGTGCCCGGATCTTTAATTCAGCTCAAAAATCTGCGCCCTCGCAGACTTGAAAAACCGGTGTTAGGATCAATTGCCGCTGCTTTTAGGAATCAGGAGCGCATAATACTGTTTTCAGAGGTATGTTGTCTTGTAATTTTTACATTTTTCTGCATACCGGCAAGTAAGCGCAGCGTTTACCTGTTGCCACTTTATCCATTTGCCTCAGTGTTGCTGGCGAAAGTACTAAGCGCTCAACATGCCGTCAGAGAAGACCAGTATAATTTAATTGTGCGGATAATAAGTGCGATCTCTCTGGTTTTGCTTTTAAGTATGCTAATCGCGGCCCTATTGCCTGAAACATTGAATAGCATCTCTTTGAAATCTCTCGACCCGACGGTTCGGAAGTTAATAATTGAATTTGTGCCGCAGATGGGTCTTTTTGAGATTTTGGTCTTCTCAGTGAGCGCTCTTATCCTGGTAGTATCTACCTTGAACTTGCCTTACTTTGGCTGGGAAAATCTTAGGTCAGCGCATAAGCTCACGGCGCTGAGCTTAGTTTTATTCATTTTTGTGAATGGAGTAGTACGTTCCTATTTCGCTGCGAACGTATCTCCAGTGGAATTTGCCAAACGGAGCAGCGAGATTATCGGCGGCCAAAAAGTGGCCTACACATTTGAGGACCGGCTCTTCTCGCTTGATTACTATCTTCCGCAGAAACTATTTGAGAAAGATTGCGGCTTTAGATATAACAAAGGTGATTTTATATTTGTGAAGAGTGAAAACATAAGTCGTTTCAAAGAATGCATTACCGGGAATTTTGAAGCCCTGATGGTGGCTCAGTCAGAGCACGGAATTGATCAACCCGGCCGCCAGATAGAACTTTACCGTATCGAAGAAGTTCGAGCCGTCGTTACAGGAGCAAATCTAGGGGAAAACCAATGAAGAATATTCTGGTAACAACCGACCTATCAGCTGAAGCAGCAGTGTCATTCGCGGTGGCAAAAAAGTTCGTCGACGCATTTAAGGGGAGCGTCACACTTCTTACGGTGGTGGAAGACCCGCAGCAGGCCGCGATGATCTATGCCATGGAGTTCCCTGTTTTCCCGGATAGTAACGTGCATAAACAGCTACTTGAGAAGGTTGAGTCTGAGTTGAAATCGTTGGCCGCCACTCAGTTTGGCTCAGGCCCAGCCAAATATGTGGTGCGAGAAGCCACTGGTCCGGTGCATAAAGAGATCATAGATTATGCTAAGGAGCACGGCACTGATTTGATTATCATAGCCACTCACGGTCGAACTGGCGTGGCGCATATGTTAATTGGAAGTGTGGCCGAGCGTGTAGCTAGAGAAGCTGGATGCCCGGTAGTGGTGGTGCCGACAAAGACAATGATGAAGCAGGGATAATGTTATCTCTTGGATCTCTGGTTATTTTCAGTATAGATCTCAAAAAATAAAGGTTATGAATTCGGTGAACAACCAAGATAACTCAAAGCCAGACAAGGACAGTATTACTCTGGCGAAGGAAGGTGCTGCGAGTGTCGGACAATTTCCGCATCTTTTCACATCGGCCATAAGAGCGATCTCTGCTCAAGGCGGCTTCGGAGTGGGTGAACGCTTTTCTTCCAATAACAAATTGCCCAGTGCGATTGACTTTATTATTAAGCGTAGCCCGACAATCCGTGCGATGCTTTATTGTTTTGTTGAAGAGAATCGGTCGAGTGATCTGACAAAGCTAGCCGGGATTACTGTTCCATCGCTACTATCTTTAATCACTCCAGGGGAGCTGTCTGCGATTATTGGGATCAAATTGCTTTATCGTCGTATGCGCCTTAAGTGCGACAAGGAAGAATGGAAGCATTGGACCGAGAATTTAGCAGCGCATATGCGGGTCTGTGCCATTGTCGGGGATACTTTTAAACGGGTCGGCTTCGGTGGTGGAATGTTTGCTGGTGCGATGCGCTTTCTCGGAGCTGCGGTTTTTCTTTCTCATGACTTGAAGGGCTTTCAAGAGTTCAGGCGCAGAGTAAAAACCCAAAAGAAACTTTTTGACTTGGAAGGCGAACGCGCAAAATGGGGATGCAACCATTTGGAGATTTGCGCTGCCCTGGTTCAAACGCTTGGATTTGGACTTGGAGTCGGGATGGGTTTTGGGATGGAAAAACTCAATCGACGGCCCGAAATGTCCGATGAAGAGTTTCGTTCGCTCGAAGAAGATACGATTTCTTGGCAGGCAACGATAAAGTGGGCTGAGAGTTTGCATCTTAGCGGTAAGGCACCGCCTGGAATCTCAAAAGACGATATTTTTTACCTACCGGAAGATGTTACTGCTGAACTTGCCGCGCAGGTAAAATCCGTAGTCCAAACTGAATCTTCAGAAATTTGGATAACTCGTTCACTTAGTACCATCCCCAAAGCAGCTGCCGACGGCTTGGGAATAGACCTCTCAAAGATTGAAAGCGACCTCGAAGAAGATGAGGAGGTACAAGCTAATTAAATAGCCAGAGAATCCCGCCCATCAGAAACAACGCTAATGTGAATGCGCGTCTTACCTGATCCAATCGGTGCAGCACCATCTGACCCTCCTATTCGCCAAATGTTTCTTAAAGCCAAGAAAGTAACATCGCGATGCATCTCTCAATGCTAGTAATACTATTACTATAGATTAACGCGCTAGTCAATGAAAATGTTTCAGCGCACTAGAACAGACACTCGGTGTTTATAACGAACGTAAGATTTAATTTAGTTTGACTGAAATGGTTGTTCCAACCTGCAAAGGATCGCCAAGTTGAGTGTATAACTTGTTTGGAAAATCAGGCGGCTCGTTCCCGAAGAAAAAGCCGCGTGTGGCATATCGCTGATCGAAAACGTTCTGCGCCCAAACCTTCCATTGCCAATTCCCAAAGTCGAGGCCCGCGCTTAAATTGAGTAAGAAATATGCATCTGATTTCTGGTTATGGCTATCATCGAAGTAGAAACTATCTTTTCCAAAGATTTCTTGAGAGAGAAAAAAGCGAGAGGTAAGCTTTTCCGTGGATCTCACAAAGGCTTGCCATTTTGGCGCATGTGAAAAATCACGCGAATCCAAGTCTGAAACTGCGCTCGGAACCGAGGTCAGTTCAGAGAAGAGGGAAGAAAGAGAACCGGTTAAATAGAGCCAATCTATTGGGGTATATTCGAACTCAATGTCGGCACCATAAGCCTGGCCTCGGCCGCTGCTTTCGGTAATATAGGTAAAGGCCAAAGGATCTGAAGGATCGTCTTGCACGGCGAATTTTAATTGCTGATCTCTTCGCCACATACTAAATAGCGCCAGATTTGTCATTAGAGAACTATCTAGCCAGGCGGCCTTAACCCCGATTTCGGCTGAGTAGAGACTCTCTGGATCGTATAATTTGCGTTCAGCTGGAACGCGAATTCCGGGATTCACTCCGCCACTTTTAAATCCTTTGGCGAATGAAAGATAGGCGCGTTTATCGGATGAGAGATCGTGAGCAAAAGCAGCCGATCCACCAAATTCTGAATCGTCGGGCTTAAGTTCAATTAGATTATCGTCTCGATATCGAGCCGAGCGATATTCGTAACGTGAACTCAAAGTTAAAGAGTTACCTACGGAGAGTGGAATTTCAACTTCTCCAAAGGCCGCTGCAATCTTTGCGCGGTAACTGCTGCCTAGTTGATTGTATGGAAGATCGTCAGAGAACTGTCGGATGTAACTGCTTTCAAAAAGACTCTGTCCAAACGCACCAAACAACCAGCGATAATTCTCTCCATGGGCGTAGTTTTCGTCGCTTGAGCTAAGCTTTAACTCTTCTGTATAGACACTGCGCGATCGATCATCGTCTTCGAAAAAATCGTAAGGCGCAAACTCTCCCCAAAAAGGATTATTCCCCCAATCCCCATCAAATGAATAGTCCTGATTTGATGTATATCTAGTAGTTAGCGAAGTTATCTCAAGATCCTGAGAGGCTGCGTAATTGATTTTTAAACTGCCGGCTTTGACAAATATTGCGTCTTGGCCAGGCTTATCCGATTGCGTATCGAAGGAGTTATCGATGGCGAAAACGTCGTAGCCGTCATCGTTATCTACCAGCAGCCCCGTCAAGCTTATCTCAAGGTCGTTAGAGGGGGTGGCGACTAAACTCAGTCTCGATGTAATTTCGTCTCTTGAGTTTGTCTCATTCGAGTTTAAAAATTGGTTCTCACGGAATCCGTTTTGGCTCAACCCGTCGGTCGATATCCTAAACTTTAAGTTATTACTTAAGCCAAAGAGCGGCCCTCCAATAACCACTCCCGCCGATCTTAAATCGTCGCTTCCGGCGCTAAGTTCGATTGAGGAATCAAAGAAATCAGTGGGAGCTTTGGAAGTTAGATTTATTACCCCGCCTAAGGCGCTTGAACCAAACTTGGTGGCCTGTGGGCCGCGAAAGACCTCGATCTGTCTGGTGTCAAATAGGGAAGGGAAAACTCCTAATCCTGAAAAGTCGATCCCGTCGATTATCACACCAACCGATGGGTTTGGCGCTCCGTTATATTGCTCAAGCTCTCCGATCCCTCGAATTTGAAAGAAGCGCGGACGCGCCGTGCCACCTGCCCAGTTTAGGTTTGGAACGTAGTTAATCACCTGATCGAAATTATTTTCGGCCGAGGCACTATACAGATCCGTGTGAAGGAGTGAGGCGCTTCCGTTTAAGTCATGCAGTCGGCGCTCGAAGGTTGAGCCTTGGACTAAGAGTTCAGTCGGTGAAGCACTATCTTCGGCGCGACTAAGCTCTGCCAGAAAGGAGATCGATAAGACCAATAAGGCTAGAAAAAGTAAATGGAAAGTTGCGGGTGTCTTGATATTCATCTCCTCTCCCTCCGCCGGTATTGTCCGGATCAGGTTCAAAGGGTCTTGCAAAATTGCAAATCTCAGGCCGCTCTCTATTGAGTGCATCGTCCAATAGGTTTTTTTACCCTTTGCGTCCATCTTTGACCCATCTCTCGATCCGAGGTCTCGCGATCTGGGCCAAATCTGAACGCCCTTGGTAAAAAAACTTATTGGGCGAGGCACTTGCGGCCCCCCCTGAGGTAAAATTTTTTTGTGTTCCTTTGACTCTAATCGCATAATAAGCGGGCGGAGTAAAGAGATATGCGATCAGGTGTACTTTTATTAAACGGCGAATTTTCTGAAGTTGAGTTTGTTCGACCGTTTCTTGGCGACGAATTCCTTTGCGTTGCTGTTGACGGTGGAGCAAGGCATGCGGCTTTACTTAGAGTCACTCCTCAGATTCTTTTGGGGGACATGGATTCTATTTCCGCTGAACTCCTTTCCAAATTTAAAACGACAGGGACTGAGATCCTTTGCCATCCGGTCGAAAAGGATTACACCGATCTTGAGTTAGGACTGAGACTTCTTTCTGAGAAGGGTTTCGAGGAGGTGCACCTTATCGGATTGGAGGGTGGACGAATTGACCACGTAATGGCGACACATGCGATTTTCGGGCATGAAGATTTTTGGGGAATTCGGCTTTGGGGATATGAGAAGCGTTCTAGATTTACAAGTGTGCGTGCCGGAGAGAAGCTCGCAGTTAAGATCGACGTTGGCGAACGATTCTCCCTAATCCCGATAACTGAGAAAGTATCCGGGGTGACACTCTCTGGCGCAAAATGGAACTTAAGCGGAGCAGATCTTAGGCTCGGAGAATCGAGAGGACTGAGTAATATTGCCAAAGCTGATCAACTATCGGTTTCAGTGCGGTCTGGCGCTCTGATCCTAGTGCTGGGCTAAAAGGGATGGCAGTGCGGCGATAGTCGCTTCAAAGATACCCAAATTTTCAAGAGGAATGAGATGACCGGCAAATGGCTAATTAGCCAACAACTATTGCATCGCATTGTGCTTGCCACGTTTCTGCTGGCCATCCAGCGATATCTGGAAAAGCTCCAAATGCGGAACAGAGGTTGTGCTGTGCAGCCGCGTAGATAATATCGTCAATGTGCGCGGTTCCGTCCCGGTATTCTCCATTATCATCATCATCGGACCTGACCAGAGCTCTGATAGCAGCTGGAATGGTTTGCGGATTGTTTAGCAGAGCCCTAAATACAACGCGCTCGGCGACGCGAATTCCGGTCTCCGACCCTTGTCCGAGTTGGGAGTAGCGCTTAATTAATCTCAATCGAAACTGCCAGCCTGCTCCAGACCAAGCCTGACCAACCTCATGTGCCTCTCCACCTGTTCCATATTGATAGGTGTTAACACAGCTGCGACCAGGAATAGGGACTCCCTCGTTGGTTCCAATGCCCGAAAAGAGATCTGGATTCCGACTGGCGAAGCAGGCAAAGAGATCGCCCCAACCTTCCTTTAGCGCCGAATTGGTCGGTGCGCTATCTACTAGCCCTGTAATCGTGTGCACATGGTGCATGTATTCATGAAAGACGAAACTCTGAGTGGCAGCATTTCCACATTGCACACCGCCTTCTGATCTGCGTTTGGCGAAAAGTAGCCTTGCAGAATTATTCTGATCAGCCTTGAGATATCCGCCCGAACAAAGAACCTGTGTTGAGTTGGCGATAACTCTCAATCTATCGGTGTAAAGCTGAATTGGAGTATCCAAACCCAATACACCACTAATATATTCTCGTGCCTGATTTACATAGTAGAATGCATTTAACGTTGCGGTCTTGGCTTCCTCGCTGGATGCTGAATTATCGAGAGGATTAACCTCAATTAAAGAGTACGGAATAGTTGGGTTTGTAACTGTACTTGCAGTAAGGCTAATTCCGTTACCGCCTGTAACCGTTATGTTGTCCGCTGTTGGGGTGCCGGGTGTGGTGGATTCCGTGATTTGAAGATTGTTAATCTTGGGAACACTAAGTGAAAACTCAGAAGCGGCATCAGTAAAAGTGGATTTTACATTGCTTCCAAAAGTTGCAGTAACCTGCACTCCGACTAACGGTACGGAAGTAAGGCCCGTTAGTTGGGTAGAATTTCCCGGCAGAGGAAAGGGACCTTCATAAATATTTCCCAGTACTGCTCCGTGAATGTAAGTGGTTTGTTGGGTGGGCCCAACAGGGCTGGCCTCGGCGCTTTTCAAGACAGTAAAGTTTGCAATACAGCAGATAACGCAAGCATAGCTTCCTACCTTCGCGATAGAGCTAAACACAGAACTTCGCCTCATAAATCCTCTTAGAAATCCAGCCTAGATTTTCTTAGAATTTGCTGTGATTGATTCAGTTAATTCACCAGATCGAATATGAGCAATAATAGTGCCAAGCGGGGAGCGGCTCCTGCCTCTAATGTTACTGTGATGGCTGGCTTTTTGCTGCGCTTGGGGGAAAAAGCATTAGCGTCTGCCGGACAGCTAGAGTAACCGATCTGCGCTTCGGATCAGATCATTCACCTTTGCGAATTGCACCATGGTCGTGTATTCTAAGCATCGCATTTAGAGATTATAAATTCAGTAAATTTAGAGGAGAGTTCCGTGGGAAGCATAAATTTTAAAGGTACTCCAGTTCCGACTATCGGGAATCTTCCGAAGCTGGGTAGTAACGCTCCGGATTTTGTAGTTACAAAAGGCGACCTTTCTGACTTAAAGTTATCTGATCTTAAAGGGAAGAAGGTGGTTTTAAACATATTTCCTAGTGTTGATACTCCGGTCTGCTCCAAATCTGTAAAACGTTTTAATCAGGAAGCCGCTGGATTGAAAGATACGGTGATCCTCTGTGTGTCGAGGGACCTGCCCTTTGCACAAAGTCGATTTTGCGGAGCAGAAGGGGTGGAAGGAGTTATTACAGCTTCCGATTTTCGTCACGGAAAATTTGGAGAAGCATATGGCGTAACAATGACGGCAGGACCTCTGGCTGGGCTCTTTTCGCGTGCAGTTGTAGTTTTAGATGGAACAGGGAAGGTGATCTATACCGAGCACGTCCCAGAAATTGCTCAAGAGCCAAACTACGACGCTGCACTAAAGGCACTTAAGTAACTTTTGTATCGCAGTAGATGAAGCGAGTTGTATCTATACTAGTGTTAATTTGCTGGGGGATCTTTCCGGCATTCTCCCAAGATTTGGCTTATGCCCAAAAACTATACCGCTGTGACGGGTATGTTCAGACTCGTCCATGTGATCAGGCGCTCGGATTTCGTCCGCAGATTCAGTCCGGCTCCAGCGCTCGTGCGATGCCGCGTACAGCGACCGTTGATGTTGCTTACCCCAAGGTGCTAAGGGAGGTCTTTAAGCCGGTAAGCTCTAAAGTTGGAAATTGGCGTGGAGAGATCCAAGGAAAAGGGAAAGTCACCTTAAGGCTCAGAGTCTTTCGAAACGGAAGTTTAGAATCAGAGCGGTTTATGGGTTCAGTTGTGCTTCCGCGGCTAAAGACAACCACCTTTAACTTCAATTCATCGATGCCGCATGGCACAGGCTGGTCTTGGAAAGTAGTTGCTTTAGCAGAGTTGTAAGTCTCCGATATTAGTAAGTAAAACCCTCAAATTAAGCTGCTAAGATACGTGAGCCAATTTCACTAAGATCCGGCCCGGTGGTACATTCCTTAAGTACGCTAAAGAAAACTTTGGATGTAACACGGCATGACAAAGCTTATTTCGCTCGATTTATCGCAGCCACCGGGAATGGCTGAGGGTCTAGAGATTCAATTCTCAGCCGTAGCACTCCCCTCTGTTGAGATAGCTCCGGATCAGAAAGAGTCAACCGAGCGCACGAAGCCAGATGATGGCGGAATAAACTCACCCTGGGGTAAAAAAGCTGAGAAGGTTTTTTTTACCGAACTTCAATCGCTATATCGAAAATGTTTGGATGAACTTCTTAAAGATCCACTTGCACTCGCAGGGGTGGTAAAGCTACGAAATTTATACGTGGAGGATAGATTAGATTCGCTTGCCTACGTCTGCAGCACAAAATCGGGAAATTCGACGGAAGTTGAAAGGAAACTGCATGATTGTGCAGCGCGTGCTGATCCACTCCTTTCACGATTTGAGCTAAGCCCAAGGATATCCGCTGAAGGAAAGAGAGAGGCTCTTCAGATCTTATCTGAGCTAAACCTCAAACCTGGTGCGGTGGATTTTATAGCTCCTGCATTTATTGCTCGGGTTTGCAGAGGACCTGCATCGGCAGAGAGCTTAGCTAGAATGGAGCGGGTTGAAACGCTTTATCAGCAAATTTTAGAGAGATGCGCCAAAGTTTTAGCGATGGAGGGGCCGGCCATAAAAAAAGCGGTAAGCAAATTGGTTTATGCATTCCCCCAAAAGATGCGAGATCAGATAGCGGAAGAACTTTATCAAGAGGGTTGCTTCGGAGTTTATCGGGCAATTCAAAATTTTGATCCAACGAAAGATGTTTTCTTTCATACTTATGCAGCTAGCTGGATCTATGAATCGGCACAGCAGTGCGTATATAACAGCGTACGGACTATCCGAGTTCCAGTATATTTGCAAAAGCTATGCAAACAGGAGCGGGCAGAAGATCAGCAGATTGATCATCTTTTTCAGCGAGAATTTTCTCGCCCACCGACTCCGTTTGAGCGAAATTCAAGGAAAGGAGAGCAGCATGCTTGCCTAGCCCAAGCCAAGAAGTTTTTGACGATCGGCTCGTTGGACCGTGAAATTGGGGGAGATGATGGGGATTCAACGTTGGGATCTCTGATTGCTGCCGAGGAATCCAGTTCATTAGAGTTAACTGAAATTAGAAATTTGGATCAGAATCGTCTTGCAGGAGCGTTCGAAAAGCTAAACGAACGTGAGCGTGAAATTATCTCTCGCCGATTTGGATTGACAAGTGGAGTGGAAGAGACTCTGCAGCAGGTGGCCGACTACTTCTCAGTGTCCGTTGAGCGAGTAAGGCAACTTCAAAATCGCGCTTTACAGAAACTTCGCTCCGGTTTTGGCCGAGACTTTGACCCGAGCGTCTATTCTGGATAATTGCTTTCCTAACTGTCTGATTTATTAAGAGAATCGGATGTAAACTCTAGTTTTAGTTGGAGGGATTCTTAATTGACTAAGATCTCGAGTGAGAGTAAAACATGGGCTTAACTGTGCCAGGCGCACAGTGAACTCTGGGCTTGGTACCCAGTATTTATAAAGCACAGTTTTCAATGTGAAGGTTGGGGGGACGGGAGACCCTCGGTGAGTTGAATCTCTTGTACGGTTTATATATCGGTACCAGCGGGTCGCCTGGATAAGTTGCAATTTAAATTCGAGCAAAATTTTAATCATACATTTTTGGAGTTAGGTATGCGTAGGTCCTTCGTAGGGAAAGTAGTGTTAGGGATTGCGTTGTGTTGCCCGTTGAGCGTCTTTGCAAACAACTTTACGCTCAATTATCAAAGTCGGGAATACCATCAAAATACTGACACAACCGAGTTTACATATGAATTGTGTTGGGATGGAACTCCTCCTGGACTAAGTCACTTTGATTTAGGAGTACCAGCGTGTGAGCCGGGATTGGATGTTGTAGCGGGTGGCGATCCGTTGGATGGATGCGGTGCTCCGGAAGATCCGGCGATCGATCCTTCAGTTGATCCAGACGGCCCGCAAGGACCAGATCAGGGATTTTTTGGTATTAAGTGGCCTGAGTGTAATTTTGGCGGCGAAAGTTGTAGTACGGAGAGTCCGTGTTGCGATACTTTCTCCGTTCTTATTTCTGGAAACCACGATTCAGAAACTGGTAGCTGGCTAGCCAAAGCGGGAAACTGCAATGTCGGGACTTGCGATGATGGCGAGACAACAGTTCCATCATGTGAAGATGGAAATTTACCACCGACTTGCGATCCTACAGATCCTTTTAACATAGCATGCGGTGAAGGCACCGGAATCGTTCAACTTGATGCTACAAGTTGCTCCGATCCGGATGGATGTACATCTTCCTCATCTTCATCCTCCTCTTCGTCTTGGGAGCCGAACTTCTTAACCTTGGATGATGATGATTGTGGTTGCGAAGGGGTGACATATTCCTGGACCACCGATTGTCCGGATGGAAGTTTCGATGACGCTACATCACCGACTCCGACATTAACTTTTAATACTGAGCACCCGGTTG